>CAYRYK010000001.1:0-1075 GCA_964428535.1 uncultured Gammaproteobacteria bacterium
GCTACTGATTCTGAAAGTGTTAGCGAGGAAGATAATAGTGAAGAAGAAAGCGATACGTCGACGGGAGACAGTACTGTTAATAGTGATGAAGAGACTGAGGAAAATAATGATTCTGATGTAGTAACTGTGGTTACCCCAACACCTGATACAAAAATTTACGATCCAATAACTCCACCAGATAATAAATATGAGAGTGATATTAGTGACACTAGTGATACGCTGAAAGTATGGACGACGAAATATTCGGGATATAAGGTAATAAGAGTTTGGGCTAAAAATCCATATATGCAGTTTCACCAATTTTCGGCAAAAATGGCGGGTGAAACTTATACTACTATTAAAGATTTGTTCAATACTGCTTTAAGTAAAAATGCTAATGGGATAAAGAATAAAATTGCTATAGGTTTTAATTCTGATGTTTCGGTTTATTATGGAAGTTATTATTACTGTCGGCATTCGAGTAGTAACTCTTGTCCTTTTAGTAGCTATACTTCTGGTGGATTAGTTATCCGTGAAGGGACTGTTTATCGTAATGATGTAACAACTAATGGTAAGAGGAATTTAACTTATACAATTACCAAAGATAATAAGATGATAGTTTTGACAGATAAATATAATTTGACACCAGAAAAAAGAACGGCAGCTTATAAACCAGCGATTGATGGTGAGGCTAGAAATACGGCGTCAGCTTTAACTATTTTGATGGATGATGGTCAAATTTTAAGTAAAAAAAATAATCCCAAAAAATATAGCCATTTATATATGACCAATTCTGGGGGAACTTCGAGAAATGCCTTATGTCAGGTGAATAATAATAATTTTATCTACATAATAACTGATAATAAATCTGAATCATTTTTGGCTCAGAAAATGAAAAGTTTGGGATGTAATATTGCAGTTCATAATGATGGTGGTGGATCGACTAATTTTTGGTTTAAGAAAAATACGAGTAGTTCATGGAAACATGTGAAGGGATCTGGAGCAAGAGGGAGAATGGATACAATTGTCTATTGGACAGAGTTGTAATGTTAAAATTGGTTTATGAGTGATAACCATCAGATAATAAAGGGGGTAG
>CAYRYK010000001.1:1175-41283 GCA_964428535.1 uncultured Gammaproteobacteria bacterium
ATGGAGAAAGGATCCTTGAGAGAAGGAATAAGCCCTTGGGAAGTGGCAAAAAAATATGAAGGTCAATTTTTAGATAGTTTAAATCTTTTAAATATAAAAACTCCAGATGTGTTGTGGAGAGCCACTGATCATATTGAGGAACAAATTGCTTTGGCAAAAAAAATCGATGAAAATGGTTTTGCTTATAAAACAAAAACTGGTTTAGTTTTTGATACATCAAAGTTTCCTGATTATGCAAAGTTTGCCAATCTAAAATTAGACGAAATGGAATCTGGTGCTAGAGTGGAAGTCGACGAAGAGAAAAAGAATCCATGGGATTTTTTGTTATGGGTGACTAACCAACCGAATCATATTATGAAATGGAATAGCCCTTGGGGTGAAGGTTTTCCGGGATGGCATTTGGAATGTACCGCCATGTCAACGGCAAAATTAGGGGAAACTTTTGATATTCATACGGGTGGAATTGAACATATAGGAGTTCATCATACCAATGAAATTGCCCAAGGATATGGTGCTTTTGGACACAACACGGCTAATTATTGGATGCACAATGCTTGGTTAACCCTTAAAGATGGCAAAATGAGTAAATCTTTGGGGAATGTTTATACCGTTCAGGATTTATCAAAATTGGGTTTTGATCCAATAGCTTTTAGGTATTTGGTTTTAACGTCTCATTATAGAAAGGGTTTAACTTTTTCATTTGATTCTATGAAGGCGGCTCAAATAGCTTTGAATAAATTGAGGAGTTATAAAGCTGATGAATTAGGTGAAATTAGTCAGGATTTTAAAAAAGAATTCCAAGAAAAAATAAATGATGATTTGGCAATGCCGGAGGCAGTAGCAGTAGTATGGAAAATGATGAAGTCTGATTTGTCGGCAGAAAACAAATGGGCGACCCTTTTGGATTTTGATAGAGTTTTAGGCTTAGGGTTGAACAGTGGAACTAAACAAGAGGAAATACCACAAGAAGTTTTAGTTTTGGTTGAACAACGGAAAAAGGCGAGGGAAGAGAAAAATTGGGCTGAATCCGACAGATTAAGGGAAATTATTAAAGAAAAAGGATATCTGGTTGAAGATTCCCAAAATTCTTGTAAAATACAAAGAATCAAATAACTTTTTTGGTTGTAAAAAAAAGTTATTCATGTTAACCTAACAAGCTAATGAAAGGAAATAAATATCAATACCAACTAGTGGTAGTTTTAAACCCAAAGACTGAGGAAAAAGACAAAGTCTTGGCTAAAGTTACTGACTGGTTAGAAAAAAACAAAGTCGAGTCAACTTCTGACCATATGGGTCTTAAGGAATTGGCTTACGAAATTAATAAGAACGCTAAAGGTGATTTTTGGGCGTACAGTTTAACTTCAGAATCCCCAATAAAACTTAAAGAGTTCAATTTATTATTAAATCGTGAATCTAATATTATTAGATATTTAATCTTGAAAAAGGAGTAATCATATGCCTAGCAGATGTCTGAATAGGGTAACTTTAATTGGTAATTTAACTCGTGACCCAGAGTTAAGATATACCCCAGGTGGTATGGCTGTAGCGTCTTTTGGAATTGCTACTAATCGTGTTTGGGTAACCAAACAAGGTGAAAGAAAAGAAGATGCACAATTTCATCGAATTGTAGCTTGGAATAAATTAGCCGAGCTTTGTTCTCAACTTTTATCTAAGGGTCGCCGAGTTTATGTTGAAGGTAGAATTCAATATAGAGATTTTACTGACCAAGAAAACAATAAAAAACAAATTGCGGAAATTATTATTGATGACATGATCATTTTAGATAACAAAGGTAACACTGATCATGCTGAGTCTGTTGATTTAGCTGGTGAAGCTCCAATGGAAGCTACTACTCAAACTGAGGGTAGTATTGAAGATATCGTCATTCCAGATGATATTGGTGCACCAGAGGAATCAAAGAAAGACGAAGAGATGCCTTTTTAATAAACTATGATGAAAAAAAGTAAAAAAGACAGTTTGCTGATTGCAAAAAGAAAAGGCCGAGAAAAAGGTTGTACCTTTTGCAAAGGCAAAACTCTTCCACGATGGGAAGATTATGAAAAATATACTGAATTTTTATCTCCACGAGGTAGAATTTTAGCTTCTCAATATACTGGAGTTTGCGCTAAACACCAAAGAAAATTGGTTAAAGCAATCAAACAGGCACGACATTTGGCTTTATTGCCATTTGTAACCCAATAAATCTTAGTTGATTTTGAACCCCTCTGTTACGTTGGTAATGGAGGGGTTTTTGGTTATAATTAAGTTTATGAAGAAGACAAAAACTAAGTGGATTATAAAAGTTGCCGGTGAGGTGAAGTTTCTAGTAAAGGTAGGGGATAAGGTTTTATCTGGTCAAGTTGTAGCTAAAGTTAAACCAAAAGTAATTGAATCATTTAATTTTTCTGGTTTTTTGGGGAAAATGAGTCAAGAGAATTTAGATAAATTAAATGAAAAATTTAGGAATACTTGGGTTAATAATGGTGATTTAGTTTGTTTGACTGGTGGGGTGTTCCCAAAGAAAATTTGTTTTCCAATGAGTGGTAATTTTTTGGGAATAGATGAATTTGGTAATTTAAAAATTGAAAAAGTTGAGGATGAGGAGAGAGAAATAACAGCTCCGGTTAATAGTAAAGTATCGAAGATAGAAGATGACAAAATTGTTTTAGAATTTGAAGCTAAGGAATTTAAAGGTGAAGGTTTAATAGAAGGTAAATCATGGGGTAAGGGAAAATTTAAGGAAATAAACGAAGGGAAGGATTTATCGTCTTTAATTGATGGGGGAATACTTTTTACTAATAATTTATCAAGAATGTTTTTATTGAAAGCGGAAGTAGTGGGAGTATCGGCAGTGGTAACTAAAAATTCGATTGAAGGAGAAATAGATATTAATTTGCCAATTTTAAAAATTGAAGCGAATGATTGGGAAGAATTAATGAATGTTTCTGAAGAGAGAAACATGTTGGTAAATTCAAGAATAGGGAGATTATTAATGGTGTTAGAATAAATAATGCGTTTGAAAAATATAAGAAATTTGGCTTTAGGGTTAGCTTTAATGGCAGTGGTTGGAGCGGTGGGATATAAGTTGGGCCAGAAAAACCAGATTTTACCTGAGGGAAATCAGTTTGATTTGTCGTTGATGTGGAAGGTACGTGATGCGTTGACACAAGATTATTTAGACAAAGATAAAGTAGCTGATGATAAAGCTTTAACTTATGGGTCGATTAAAGGGATGGTAGAAGCTTTGGATGATCCATACACCATGTTTTTAACTCCAGAAGAAAATAAAAGTACCAATGAGGATTTAGCGGGATCGTTTGCTGGAGTGGGCATTTCTTTGGGTTACAAAGATAAAACTTTAGCAGCGATGTCAATTATTCCAAAAAGCCCGGCGGAAGCGGCTGGGGTTAAAGCTGGTGATTTGATTTTAAAAATTGTTGATAAAGCGAATAAAGTTGATAAAGATACTACAGGAATTAGTACAGAGGAGGCAGTAAAGTTGATTAGAGGTAAAAAGGGGACTGACGTGACTTTAAATTTATATCGTGAAGGGAAAACTGGAACTTTTGATGTGACTTTAACTCGGGATGATATTAATGTTCCAGGATTAGAGATGGAATGGAAAGAATTAAATGGTAAAAAAGTTGCTTGGATAAAGTTTTATAAATTTAGTGAGCAAATTTTTACTGAATGGCCGGAGGTGGTAAATAAAATTAAAAATGGGAAAGATAGTAATTATGGTGGAATTGTTCTTGATTTGAGAAGCAACCCAGGTGGTTATTTGCAGGCAAGTGTGTTGGCAGCGTCTGATTTTTTAAGTGAAGGAGTGGTAGTAACACAAGCGTCGTCTGATGGAAGTAAACAGGACTATACAGTGGATAAAACAAGAGGAAATTTGTTGAATGATAAATTAGTAGTATTGATTAATGGAGGAAGTGCTTCAGCTTCGGAAATTTTAGCAGGGGCATTGAAGGATTATGGTCGAGCCAAATTGGTAGGGGAAAAGTCTTTTGGAAAAGGGACGGTTCAAGAAACGAAAGATTTTAAGGATGGGAGTGGTTTACATATTACCATTGCTAAATGGTTGTTGCCTAGCGGTAAAAATATCCATAAAGAAGGGATAACTCCGGATGTAGAAGTAAAATCTGGAGATGATCCAAAAGTTGATGTTCAACTTAATAAAGCGATGGAGGTTTTGTTGCAATAATTTCAGCTTATTTTAAGTTTTAGAAATTATTAATTTAGTAATGTTAGTGGTTTAATTATTTTATGAAAAATAGAAAAATTAAATCGTTAGTGGTTTTTTTGGTGGTTTTAATATTGTTAGGAAGTGGAGGGATTGGTGGTTTTTTGGTGGCAAAGAAATTTTTAAATAATGGAGTTTTAGTTCAACATAAGGTGGAAGTAACTGACGAAGAATCGTTGACAACTAAAGTGGTAGAAAAGGCAACACCAAGTGTGGTGACAGTATCGATTAATAAGGATGTAGTAAAAAGTACAACAGATATTTTTGCTCAACTTTTTGGTGGTGGACAGGCAAATTTGGAAACAGAACATATAGAACAGGATATTGGAACGGGTTTTATAATTAGTAGCGATGGCTTGATTGTAACTAATAAACATGTGGTGTCAGATACATCAGCAAAATATAAAGTAGTAATTGGGAAGGATGAAACAGTGGAGGTAAAAAATATCTATCGGGATCCAGTAAATGATTTGGCTATTTTGAAAGTAGACAAGACTGGTTTAACTCCAGTAGATATGGGTGATTCGGACAAATTAAAGGTGGGGCAAACAGTAATTGCAATTGGAACGGCTTTGGGTGAGTTTAGATCGACGGTGACAAAAGGTGTAGTTTCTGGATTAGGCCGAGGAATTACGGCTGGTAGTTATGGAACCGGAACAGAAAAATTAGATGGAGTAATTCAAACTGATGCGGCCATAAACCCGGGTAATTCTGGTGGGCCATTATTTGATTCAGCTGGTCTAGTAATTGGAGTAAACGTAGCGGTATCGCAAAATGGGCAGAGTATTGGTTTTGCTTTACCAATAAATTTAGTAAAATCATCGGTGGATAATTTCAGAAAAACAGGTGAATTCGATAGACCTTATTTGGGAGTGGCTTATCAAATGATTTCTAAACAAGCAGCATTACTTAATGAAGTTCCAGCTGGAGCATATGTCCAAACAGTAGCTAAAGATAGTCCGGCCGATAAAGCGGGTATAAAAGTTGGGGATATTATTACTGAAATTGATGGTAAAAAAATAGCTGAAACTGAAGATACTTCGATTGCAGGAATCGTTAATCAGAAGAAAATAGGGGATACTTTAAAAGTAAAATATTATCGAGATAATAAGGATATGGAAGTAGAAGTAAAACTAGAAAAAAGGTCGGATTAATTAGTTTTCTTTTGGTTCGTCGAGGACAGTGAGTTCGAGCAAAATATCGTCTAGATATCCCGCCATGATTTGATCAAGATTATTGAAAGATTTTTCAATACGGTGGTCTTTGACCTGGTTACGAGGATAATTGTAAGTACGAATTTTGTCAGCACGGGTAGATTGGCTAATATTAGATCGACCACCGGCAACTTGGGCGGCTCGTTTTTCTTCTTCCATTTGCCATAATTTATTTTGTAAAAGTTTAAGGGCAATTTCACGATTTTGTTGTTGGTAACGTTCAGTACGAACATCGAACATTAAACCAGTAGGTTTGTGAACTAAATGGATAGCGGTAGAAACTTTGTTGACATTTTGACCACCGTTACCGCCGGCACGGGAAGCAGTGATGACGACATCGTCCATACTAAAATTAACCTCTTTAGACTCGATTTGAGGCATGATGGCAATGGAAGCGGTGGATGTTTGAATCCGACCACGTTTTTCGGTTATGGGAATACGTTGAACTCGATGAGTTCCAGCTTCGTGTTTGAGTTGATTATAGGCATCAAATCCAGAAATTTGAATAATATTATCGTCGATTTGACTAACTTTCCAACCGACTTTGTTGGCATAGCGAACGTACATGTTCATAAGGTCGTTAGACCAGATAGTGGCTTCTTGGCCGCCTGGACCTGGGTAGAATTCCATAATGGCAATATTAGAATTTACTGTAGGCATAATTTAGTTTATCAGCTTGTCAGTTTTTCAGTTATTCAGATAATAATTAAAATAAACAAAAAACCGCCAAATTTGGAAAAATTAGAGCGGTTTTTGAAAATAGCTAATTAGATTTTTTAGCGGTTTTTTTGGCAGCTTTGGCTTCTTTATTAGCTTTACCTTTGGCCATTTTTTCGTTGAATTTATCAATTCTTCCCTTAATGTCAACGAATTTTTGTTGACCAGTGAAGAATGGGTGACATTTAGAACAAACGTCAACGTCGATTTTCTCAACGGTAGAACCGGTAGTAAATTTATTGCCACAGGCACAAGTGACTTGGCAATCAGAATAATATTGTGGATGAATTCCTTGTTTCATAGGGTTTATTATAGCAGAAATTTGATAAATAAAAACCCTTTGTCACTTTGTGACATTTCCCTTAAAAAGGGCAATTTTTATTGTAATATTTTTACTAATTCTTCTATTGAAACGAGTTTTTGTTCGGAAGTAGTTAGATTTTTAATAGTAATTTGATTATTAGAGGCTTCGTCAGTGCCGATGATAACTAAATAGGAAATACCTAAATTTAGGGCATATTTAATTTGTTTGCCGAGTTTATCGTTATCGGGATAGATAATGGAGGAAATATTATTGTCTCTAAGAGTTGAAGTGAGATTAATAATATTGGTTTGAGTTTCTGGTCCGAGGTTGGCAACTAAAACCTTAATTTTGTTGGTTTGATTGTCAGGTAAAAGTTGAAGTTTTTTAATGACATCGATAATTCTTTCAAAACCAAAAGCAAACCCAACAGCGGGAATTTGTGGTCCGCCAAGAGTGGCAACTAAATTATCGTAACGGCCACCGCCGCCGATGGATCCATTGGCTTCAGGGACTTGGACTTCAAAAATAGTGCCGGTGTAATAATCACAACCCCGGACTAAAGTTGGATCAAAAATATAGGAGTTTTGAGGTAAGCCAAAATCTTTTAGAAGATCTAAAACCTGTTTTAAATTTTCATCTGGCTGAGATTGTTTGATATATTTGAAAAGTTGATCGATTTGACTATTGTCGAGGCCTTTTGAAATGAGTTCATCTTTTACTCCATTTTCGCCAATTTTGTCTAATTTATCGAGAGATTGAAGTACAGAATTTTGACGTTCTGAGATACCACTTTGAGATAAAATAGCGGATAGAACAGAACGACTATTAATTTTAATAGTGGCGTTTTTGAAACCTAATTTTTTCACCCCTTGATAGATAATGGAAATTATTTCAGCATCAGCAATGGGGGAGGTGGTACCAAAAATATCTATATCACATTGGATAAATTCTCGGTAACGACCTTTTTGAGTATTTTCGGCGCGCCACACCGGTTGAATTTGATAACGACGGAAGGGTAATGGTAATTGGTTATTATAAATGGCTAAAACTTTGGAAGTGGGGACAGTGAGGTCATAACGAAGACCAACTTCACGATCACCATTGTCTTTAAAGAAATAACCAAGCTTATCATCGGTTTCACTACCATATTTACCCTTAAGAACCGAAGAATACTCTAAGGCTGGGGTTTCCAATGGTTGAAAACCGCAGTTTTCAAAAAGTTCAGTCAAGGTGTTTTTGACGTAATTTCTGACATACATGTCAGAGGGTAAAAAATCCCGAAATCCTTTGAGGGTTTGAGTCCTGCCATTGGCAGGTAAATTTATATTTTGTTGATTCATAGTTGAATTTTAACATTTAATAGTTGGTTAATAATTTTTGGAGTTTATTGAGTTTTGAAATGCTAATAAATTCATCCGGTTTGTGAGCTTCAGTCATACAACCAGCTCCAATGGTGAAACAAATTGGTTGATTAAAGGCTTGCCATAAAAGTTGAATATCAATGTAGCCAATTTTATCTATTTGATTAAATTTCTTGACTATTTGAGGTACCTGATTTTTTGGAGTAAACCAACTACTAAAATCATATCTGATGAAATAATCAAATAAATCAACTTGTTGTTTTATCGTTTCATTTTTAATGAAATTAATTATTTCATTAGCATTGATTTTTGGACTACTGGGCCTGATATCTAGGGTAAATTGACAGATATCAGCGATGATATTGCCTTGTTTGCCCAAAATTAAACCCTGACGGTTTTCTCCTTGATATTGACCTCCGTTAATGTAGGCCAAATTTATACTAGTTTTTCCTAATTTTTTATTAGAATACTGGTCCAGTTTTTTGGTTAATTTATCGATGATAAGAAAGCTTTTATTGATAGCATTTATCCCATTTGATAAAACTGAAGCATGACCAGCCTTTCCTTTAATAGTGCAAGTGATTTCAATTAGCCCACGACAACCATTACTAATAGATAAATTAAGACCATCTAGTGAAATAATCTGTTTTGGCTTAATTTTATTTTTATATTCTTGGATAAATTTTTTAACTCCAATAAAATCGTATTCTTCGTCGATGTAAAACAAAAACATAGTGTTTGGTTTTAGTTTTTGATTAGTGGCGTTTGAAATCATAAGAGCAATACCTGATTTCATATCGCAAGATCCAAGGCCATATAGTTTATCGCCAATTATTTCTGGTTTTATAGGATTTTTAGTCCAACTTTTTGAAGGTTGAACAGTGTCGATGTGACCAATAATCAGATTTTGAATATTGCTACTATTTTGAGCGATGATATTAAAACGATTTTTAGTAACGAATTCTTTTTTAACTTGGAGAGATGTATTTTTGACTAAAAAATCATAAATAAATTTTCCGACTTGTGATTCGTTGGTTTTGCTATCTACCCAAGAGGGGATAGAAATGAGTTTTGAAGTAAGGTCAATTATTTGATTGTCCATATGGTTTTTTAATAAGTAAGACTCGATCATCACGTTCAGTATCGAGACGATTAATAATTCTGCCAGTAGGAATGGCTATTTTATTACTACGGTCTAAAATTACTTCTGGCCCCATAATCTGTTGAAATCCAATATTTGAGGCTACAGTCATGATGGCGGTAGAGATGTTGGTTCTGGCTAAGTTGAATTCTGGTCCACAAATTGGTGCAATTAGAACATTAGAAAAACCGAACCCACGATAACTTGCTTTGATACCAGCCTCAGATAAATATTGGAATGGTTGATCAGGCGATAATCCATTACTAAATATGAGTTCCATAATTTCTTGTTTATTAATTGGATCAGACCATTTATCTTCAATTAATTTTTCAGCAGTGGTGATATAGCTCCAAGCGAAGCCGACAATTTCTTTATTAATAGTGGAAAGAAGAAAAGAGGATCGAGCACCCGGTTTTCTTAATTCGCCTTCAATATATTCTTTGGTTTCTTCAAAAGGATATGCTTCGATGAAAGTTCCACCACATTCGCAAGTAGAACCAAGTGCGACAGACTCATCGCGAAACTGACCATCGATATTACATTTAACAGCTTCATTCCATGGTGGGCCACGAAAAACGTCAGCATAAAGTCGAGTAATTTCAGATATTTCACTCGGGTTTAGTTCATTCTCATTCATTCTAACGATAATATTTTTACTTTTTTCTTCTTGAATCCTTGTTTCGGACAGTTGGTTCATAGTTTTGAGCCATCGATCAATACTGTCATCATCTAGACGTTCTGGTTCTCGTAAATATTTTGGTAATTGTATTTCTTTCATTTTGTTTTTATTAATTAATATTAAATTCCGAAAGGTTTGTAATTCGTTTAAACGAAAAATCCCCGCGGGGAAGCGGGGATTTGATTAATAATAAAAAAATTTTAGGCGGCCAAAAACCCCGCGGTTTTGGGGCCCACGGTATGGCAATGGTTTTTAATAAAATTAATTTTATTTTTCATATTTTTTTGGTCTCCTTCGTTAAAACTTCGGAAGACCTTTGGGGTGGTATATCGGACTTGAACCGACAACCTCAGCTTTCACAGAGCTGCGCTCTAACCAATTGAGCTAATACCACCATGATTAAGTACTTATCCCGATATTGACTAAAGTCTCATCGGGATGGTTCAAAAAGGCAAAATTTGTCATTTTATTCCAAATTTAGACCTGTTTGAACACAAAAAACCCGCCAGCTGGCGGGGTGAAGATATGTTTAAATCCGCCAACTAGAGGTTAGCGTGATGATGGTTTAAACATAAAGTCTTGTTAGACATAAGTTTATTTTAGCCTTATTTTAGGTAAAGTCAAATTTTTTGATAGAATGAGGTTATGAGTATAATAAAAATTGAGAAAAATAATTGGCTATTGGAGATTGATTTAAACGGAGGAAGAATTGTTAATTTATCTAAAGATAACCAGAAAATTTTAGGAACTTTTGAAAGGATTGATGGTAAAAAAGGGAACACTCATATTTGTACTCCAAATTTTGCCAATGAAGGAGTAGAAAAATTTGGTTTTATTTTTCATGGGCCATTTAGAAATGCAGTGTGGAATTTAGTATCGCAAAATGATGATGGTTTAGAAATAGAATGTGAAATTGATGGTTTATTAGTAAAACAAAAATTTTTGATTAATGACGAATTTGAACAAGAAATAGAAATTCAAAATAAATCAGAAGAAAGAAAAAGAGTTAACGTGGCAGTACATAATTATTGGGAGACAGAGTTTGGTTGGCAGGGGACTAAATTAAATGGAATAGATATTACTCAAGGGTTTAAAACTAATCCAGAGATAAAGCTGGAAAAAGAAAATATTTTGGAATTTCCGAATAAGTTACCAATAATTTGGAAAGTAGAAAATTTTAAATTAACTAAACTTTGGACGGCTTTTAAAGAGGAAAATGGAGAAAAATTTTATGATCAAAAATATGTGTGTTTAGAACCGGAAATGGAATTTGAGGGATTTGTAGAGACAGAAGAAAGTTTATTAGAACGAAATGGAGTTTTGATATTGAGACAATGTATTGATTTAAAGTAATTCTTGGGGTGGTATATCGGACTTGAACCGACAACCTCAGCTTTCACAGAGCTGCGCTCTAACCAATTGAGCTAATACCACCATGAATGAAACAGTTTAATTTTTAATTTCCAATTTTTAATTTTTAATCAAATCTAAATTTATGAATTTAAAATTAAAAACATTAAAAAATTGATTTAAAATTTCAAATTAAAAATTTTTAATTAAATTACCTGAAATCGTGGTTTATTTTAACATAAAGACACATTTTAAGGGTTAGAAGCCGTGTCGTTGGTGAGATCGATGATTTTGGTAGCGTAAAAAGTGTTGACTAATTTAGTGTCTGGTTGGATGATAACGATGACTTTTTTGCTGGTAACTAGAGTTTTGGCAGAGGTGGTTTTATTGTTTTTAGTGTCAATAATTTCAGTTTTGGAATCAGTTTTGATTTGATATTGACTGTTTTTATTTTTACTGGGAATAAGAACAAAAATAGGGGAATTTTGCGATTGAGAAACATCAACTATTTGGCCAGTGACAATTTGATTAATATTTTCAATAGCCTTTGATTCGGTATAAACGATACGGCGGCAATCAAGTGATTGTTCGTCTTTGAGATAACCCATAGCGATAATGGTTTGCCCGGATTTAAAGTCGGCGATTTTGCCTTTTTGTTTTTTGGAGTTAACAAAAGTAGTGTCTTGAGAAATAGTTAAAGTTTTACTACTTTGATCTTTTAAACTGATTTTAATTTGGTCTGAATCGACTTGAGTGATAGTGCCAAAAAAAGATTTTGGTTGCTGGCTAACAGTGGTAGTTGACTCTGAATTGCTATCACCAGAAGTTTCTTTGACTATTTGTTTGAGAATCCCTTTAACATCTTCAATTTTATCTTCTTGTGAGACAGTTTGGGCTTGGACAGGAGTGGACAAAAAAGACCAAAAACAGATAAAGAATAGGAGTATTGACATTATATTTTAGCGCTAGAATAGGTAATATTTATTTGAGTATCCTTTTGATTATTATCGGAATCAATAGAGCTAATTTTAACGGTATTAAGGCCACTGTCTAGGGTGACAGGAATATCAAATTTTCCCTGATTATCACTTTGACCAACAAAAGATTTACTAATAGTAGCGATGATTATGTGGCTGTTAGGAGTAGTAGTACCAGTAATATTAGTTTTTTCAGAAGAAACTAACGAATTGTCTTCAGGTGAGTTAATTTTTATATTGTCAGAGGTTTTATTGTCAGTTTTCATGAGCGATTCTGGTTGAGTAGGAATGAGGGTTGGTTCGGTAATTACGGCTTTTTGATTATTTTTGGCGGAGACATTTTTGTTTTGGAGAGTAATATAGCCACCGGTAACACCTAGGCCCAAAATACCCCCGATAAAGGCAGCTAATAATATCTCTTTAATCATGGAATTAGGTTAATAATAACACAAAGTGATACATATTTGTGAGGGATGGATGTGTATAAAAAATAATTTTGGAAGCTGGTTTTGGTTGGCTTTAAATGCTAGAATGGGTTCATATGGAAATTAAATTACTGAATAAAAATTCATTTTATATAAAAGGTAAAAAAGAGACAGTTTTGGTCAACCCATCTGCCGAGGATAAAGAAAAAATATCGTCCCGAGTGATTATTTTTACTAATGAAGATTTAGGGGGACATGATTTGGAGGGAGATAAAGTTTTGATGAATGGGCCGGGAGAATATGAAGTTAATGGGGTAGAGGTTAATGGATTTAATGGTGAGGATGGTAATACTGTTTATAAAGTTGGAATTGATGGATTTATGTTGGTAATAATTGGTGGTTTGAAACAAGAGCTGACAGAGAAGAGAGTCGAAAAGATTGATGCAGCTGATATCCTAGTTGCTCCAACAGTCATCGGTGAAACTCCAAGTTTTAAATTAGTCAAAGAATGGTCAAAAAAATGGGGAGTGAATTATTTGGTGCCAATTTCTGAAAGAGAAGTTGATATGAAAGCGTTTTTGGATGCAGCTGATAATGAAGGTTTGGAAGAGTCAGATTCATTAAAAGTAGAAAAACTAGATGATTTGCCGGATGGTTTAGAGGTCAAATTATTGAAAAATTGGAACAAATAAATATGGAAGAAACGCTAAGACTGCCTCCTAATTCTGAAGAGGCAGAATTGTGTGTTTTAGGTTCGATTTTGATTGATAATGACGCGGTTTTGGGAGTGTCGGAATTTTTGAGGCCAGAGCATTTCTATAATTCTAATTACGGAAAAATCTATCAGGCGATGATGGATTTGTATGAAGATAGAATGCCGATTGATATTGTGACGGTATCGGAAAAATTGAATGAGGGAAAGATTTTAAAAAAAGTTGGTGGAAAAGCATTTTTGACTAGATTAGCTGGAGAGGTACCAACAGCGGCTAATGTAGAGAGTTACGGTAGAATTATTAAAGCTTTATCGGCTAAAAGAGAATTGATTTCGGCGGCAGGGAGAATTTCAGAGAAGGCTTTTGACTCAACATTGCCTTCGGATGAGTTGTTGGACATGGCGGAACAAGAGATTTTTGCCTTATCTCAAAGACATTTAAAATCAGTACCATCTTCTTTAAAAGAAGTTTTGACAGCAAGTTTTGATAGATTAGATGAATTACAAAAAATGGGAACTGGTTTACGAGGAGTGCCAAGTGGTTTTAAGGGTTTAGATAATGTGTTGGCGGGGATGCAGGATAGCAATTTAATTATTTTAGCGGCACGTCCAGGTGTGGGTAAAACAGCTTTTGCTTTAAATATCGCTCGATATGTAGCGGTCGAAAAGAAACTTCCAGTATGTGTGTTTTCGTTGGAAATGAGTAAAGAAGAATTAGTTGATCGTTTGTTAGTCAGACAGGGGATGATTGATGCGTGGAAATTAAAAACAGGTCAATTGTCTTCAGGAGATTTTGATTCGTTGTCTGAAGCAATGGGAATTTTGGCTGAGGCACCGCTTTTTATTGACGATACTCCGGGTTTGACAGTGACAGAATTGAGAACCAAAGCTCGAAGATTACAAGTGGACAAAGGAATTAAATTTATTGTGGTTGATTATTTACAGTTGATGCATGGAAGTACTCGGGACAATCGGGTGCAAGAAGTATCGGAAATTTCACAGGGATTAAAAAATTTAGCTAGAGAATTAAAAGTGCCAGTATTGGCGTTGGCACAGTTGTCTCGGGCAATGGAGGCTAGAGGGGGAAAACCACGTTTATCGGATTTGAGAGAATCTGGAAGTATTGAACAGGATGCTGACGTAGTAATGTTTGTTTATCGGGAAGATGAAGAAGTGAGAGAAATGGTAACGTGTAGTATAGAAAAACATCGTAATGGTCCAACGGGAAGCTTTAATATGTATTTCAACGGAAAACAAATTAGCTTTTTTGATATTGAAAAGAAACAAGGACAATAATTTTGGTGCCGAAAGAGGGAACCTGCCTGCCGGCAGGCAGGTCGAACCCAGGTTATATTACTAAGTTAGTGGAAAAATTAGTTTTGGTGTTGTGCCGAAAGAGGGAATCGAACCCCCATGGTATTGCTACCACACGATTTTGAGTCGTGCGCGTCTGCCAGTTCCGCCATTTCGGCAATTTATATAAAGTACGATTTTGAGTCGTGCGCGCCTGCCTGCCGGCAGGCAGGTCTGCCAGTGAAGTTTATCCGCCGGTAGGCGGACCATTTCGGCTTAAAAGTATTCTTATTATAACCTAAATTAGGGTTTTTAGCAGTGGAGGGTAGATGGTAAAATAGATTATGAGTTTAGGAATAATTAGAATTATCGGAATGGTGATATTTTTGTATCTTTTGTGGCGGAATTTAAGGGAAAGCTATGATGACAAAAAGATAATTGGTTATTCGTGGTTAGCTTTATTAGGGTTTTTGATTTTTGGAAGATTGGGTTATGGATTAATTAATTGGGGAATTTGGAATAATGATTTGACTGATTGGATTTCTGTTTGGCAAAAACCGGGAATGAGTTATATGAGTGGTTATGTGGGTTTAGTATTGGTTACTTGGCTTTATTCAAAGCAGCAACAATGGAAGTTTTTGAATTTTATGGAGGATTTAGTCAAGCCATTTTTGGCTTTGGTAGGGTTGATGATGATTGATGAATGGACTAGATCAAAATTTAGTTGGCAAGTTTTGATTTATATTTTAATGTTAATTTTGGTTTATATGTTAATTAATTGGTTATCGGGAAAGTATCGTTCATTTGTCTGGTATAAAAGTGGAAAGAAGGGTTTTGTATTATTGTCGGGAAACTTCTTGTTTTTTTTAGTATTAGCTTTTGTTTTTGGTGTATTCGGGGACAATTTAGTAAATTTAATTTTAGCTTCAGTTATTAGTTTGATTTCTATTGTAGGATTGTTTATCCTAGGAGGAATAAAATATGAAAGAAAATAAAAAAGAAACTAAGGTATCTCGCTTACCATCAAGATTTTTAGAATCAATAAAAAGGTTTTTGGAATCGGAATTGTTGAAGATGAAAAGAACTAAAAAAGATTTGGAGAAAGCTGATCCATTCAAAGATGAAACTAGAACTTTAGAAAATTCTGAAGAAGAGGATTTGGATGAACAAATTGGTCATTTTGATAGTGAAGTTAAGGTGAGATTTTTGACCAAAAGAATAGTTCAAATTAGAAAGGCTTTAACTAGAATGAAGTTAGGTAAATATGGAATTTGTGAATCATGTGGAAAAATGATCGATACAGAAAGATTATCGATTAATCCTGAGGCGACTACTTGTGTTAAATGTCAGAAAGAAAAAGAAGCTTAAATTGGTTTGGTTGCCAATAATTTTACTTTGTTGGGGTTTACATAGTTGGTTTTGTGGTTTGTCGGGAATGGAAATTAAAAACAGTGGGGTTAGTTTTGGCTGGAGTGGTTGGTTAGTGATAATACTTAATTTGGGGTTACTTTTAGCTTTAAGTTGGTATAGTTGGACAAAAAATGATTTTGGAGTGGGAATTGTTTTGGTCGGTGGTTGGGTTAATATGATTGATAGAATTGTTTTTGGTTATGTTCGTGATTATTGGTGGTTTGGTCCAGTTTATAATAATATTGCCGACTGGATAATTTCTGTCGGAGTAATTATTTTTGTGTGGAAAATATGGAAACAAAAGTAAAAATAATTTTTGAAGATGAAAATTTTTTGGTGGCGAATAAACCAACAGGGATGACAACAACCAAAGAGAAGAAAGGAGAAGAAGGAACATTAGAAGACTTTTTAAGAGAAATCAAACCAAATGATTTGCCGAGGAATGGAATAATGCATCGTTTAGATAAAGGAACTTCTGGTTTAGTATTGATGGCTAAAAATGATTTAGCTTTTAAAAATTTTAAAAGTCAATTTAAAAACAGGAGTCTGACTAAAAAATATTATTGTTTGGTTGGGGGCGAAGTGGTAATGGATGGAAGTATAAGCTGGCCGATTGGTAGGTCAAAATATGGGTTTGGGAAATTTGGAGTAACGGTCGATGGTAAAGAAGCTTTAACGGAATTTAAATTAGTTAGAAAATATAAAAGAAATAATAAAAAGTATAGTTTGTTGGAAATTAATTTAAAAACTGGTAGGACTCATCAAATTCGAGTCCACTTAAGTTATTTAAAATGGCCTTTAGTTGGGGATAAATTATATGGTGGCGAAGCAGATATTTTAACCAGACCATTTTTACAGGCGTTTTATTTAAAAATTAAAGATCCAACTACTGGTGAAGAAAAATTTTTTGAGGCTGATTTAGCTGATGATTTAAAAGAGCATTTGAAACTTTATGAAGAGGAATAAAAATAAAATTGTTTTAGCTTTGATATTAATTGGATTTTTTTTGGGAGTAATATTGATTTCTAGTTTAAAAAAGAGGGAAGAAGAGGGAAGTGACTATAAAATTGGAATTTTGGCTGATGATGGGGTGGCGATGGTATCGGTTTCTAAAGATAGGCAAATGGTTAATTATTTATCTTTAAGTAATGATTCTCAGGTATGGATACCTGGAGGAATGGGTTGGTATAGAAATCAGGTGATAAAAAAGATTTTAATTCAGGAAAAAAAGACAAATTTGGTAAAGAGTATATTATTTTATAATTTTGGTTTTGTGGCGGATAAAGTCGTTGTTTTAAACCGGACTAATGATTGGCAACAAAAGTTTTGGTGGCAACTTTTTAGAAATAATAATTTGATTAGAAAAACAGAAAAGATGGATGGCGATGTAGATAAAAATGAAGCTTTTTTGGATAAAATAATGCCAAGGGATTTTTCGGAGACTAAAGTGGTTAATGATGATTTAAAATTATCGATAATTAATTCCAGTAACGTGGATGGTTTGGCAAATTTCATGACTAAACAATTGGAAAGATCGGGTTTTTCTGTGGTATCTGTGGCAGATGGAGATGATTTGAAAAAATGTAAATTATCTTATGGTCAAGGTGTAGAAAAAACTTTTTCATGGAAGGTTTTGAAAGGTATGTTTGATTGTGAAACGGAAAGTGATTCTTCGTTAAATGAGGGAGAAGCTGAACTTTATTTGGGTGAAAATTTAGCGGAAGTGATAAAATACTCTACATATGTCAGGACATTCTAAATGGGCCAATATTAAAAACCGCAAGGGGGCTCAAGATAAAAAACGCAGTGAAGCGTTTACTAAAATTTCTAAAAATATACTTACAGCCATTAGAGTTGGTGGCGGCAGTGCTGATCCAGTAGTTAACGGAGCATTAAAAGTGGCTATAGATAAAGCGAGAGAAGTGAATATGCCAAAGGAAAACATCCAAAGATTATTGGACAGATTTGAAGAAAGAAAAGCAAATTTGGTAAGTGTAATATTGGAAGGTTACGGTCCGTTTGGGGTGCCGGTGATTATAGAGGCGGAAACAGATAATAAAAATAGAATTCTGGGTGAAATAAAATTGATATTCAAAAATTATGAAGGAGCTTTGGGAGAATCAAATTCGGTGATGTATCAATTTGACAGAGTGGGTGAAGTTGAATTGGATTCTGCAGGACAGAATGTGATTCCAGAAGAACAACAACTTGAACTAATTGATTTAGGAGCCATAGATTTTGATGGAAACACGGTAATAGTAGAAACTTCTTCTTTGAACGAATTTGCTAAAAGAGTTGAAGAATTAGGATTAAAAGTAGTGAGATCAGAAGCAGTTTATCGGGCGAAAAATCCAACGATGTTGCAAAGTGAAGAACAGGTGGAAAAAATAATGGATTTTATAGACGAATTAGAATCGAACGACGATGTTCTTGGTGTTTTTTGCGGTTTTGATTATAATTAGGCTATGCCGAAACGAATTAAATACTTAATTTCTTCGGTAATTGCAGCGGCAGGATTTTATTTTTTCATTAGTTTGCCGTATTCATCTCATTATTATGGTTTATTGGTAGGAGCGGTTTTGACGGCATTTTGTTTTTGGTTTGGTTTGGGAATTATTTTTGATCAAAGTTTATATATCCGTTTGATGTCAGTAATTTTGCCAGTAGGATTTTTTGTGGGATTTGGGTTGTTTGCGGCTTTGTTGCCACAAAATTTTTTAACGGTTTTACTAACAAGTTTATTTTTTGGAATTGTAATTTATGTGATGTTTTTGGTAGAAAATGTATTTTTAGTGTCGATCGGGTATAGGACGCCACCACTTTATCGAGCGGCTTATACTGTGGGTTTGATGTTGTTGCTATTAACCACCTTTTTCTTATTTGATAGTTTGTTTTCTTTTAAGGTGATTTATTGGTTAAATGCCATTTTTGTTTTTGCCATATCTTTGCTGGTTTTTATGTATTTATTTTATAGTGTCACAATTGAATTGCCGGATGATGGTAAAGAGAAAAGCTTTTGGACATATGTTTTGGCTCCAGCATTTTTGATGGCTCAATTTGGTTTAGTGATGTCGTTTTGGCCAGTGGGAATATTTAAAGGGTCAATATATTTAGTTGCCGCAGTTTATATAATTTCAGGATTAATTCAATTGGATTTAAGAGATAGGCTTTTCAAACGGAGCTCGATAATTTTTTCTTGGATTGCTGTAGCAGTAATTTTGGGAGTGATAGTAAATACGAGTTGGCGTTAATATCGGTTTGATCTTGATTGAATACTGGTAATAGCAATGGCGTTAACAACATCTTCGACATTACAGCCACGAGACAGATCGTTGATAGGGTAGTTAAGCCCTTGAGAAATTGGGCCAATAGCTTGAGCTTGTCCGAGACGTTCGACGAGTTTATACCCAATATTACCGGAATTGATATCAGGGAAAATTAAAACATTTGCCTGACCTTGGGTTAATCCTGTAGGGAATTTAGTTTGAGCTACTTGAGGAACGATAGCAGCATCAGCTTGGATTTCACCATCAACTATAAAGTCGGGATGGAGTTGTTTAATAATTTGTGTGGCTTGTCTAACTTTATCAACTGATTCGCCGCTACCACTGCCATTGGTGGAATAAGAAAGCATAGCAATTTTTGGTTGGCCACCAACTAAAGTTTTGAAGGATTCAGCCGATTGAATGGCAATTTGAGCTAGTTCTTCAGCATTGGGATTAATATTTAAACCACAATCAGCAAAAATAAAAGTGCCATGGTAACCAAAATTAGTAAGTGGGGATTGCATGAGAAAAAAACTGGAGACAAGTTTTTGGTCTGGCTTGGCTTTGATAATTTGAAGTGCTGGTCGGAAAGTTTCTTGAGTCGTAGTATTAGCACCAGCGACTAAGCCATCAGCTAAATGATTTTTGACCATCATAATACCAAAGTAAATTGGTTTTAAAAGCAATTGTTGAGATTCATTTAATGTGAGACCTTTGGCTTGGCGAAGTTCAAATAGCTCCTGAGAAAATTGATGATATAAATCTGAGTGTTGTTTAATATAGTCAGAGTCGACTAACAGAATATCGGCGATTTTTTGTTCGGTACAAATTTTGGCAGCTTGCTGAATTCGGATATCTTCGGTTTCAATGAGAATGATTTTTTTAATTTCTGATTGGGCTTGTTGGCGAATATTTTCAATAAGTGAAGTCATGGTTAATTATATATCAAAAAATGAGCTTAAAATAGGTTATAATGTATTTTGTTAAATGAAGGATAATACCCAAAAAACTCTCCGGTTCTATTGGCAGTCAGTGAGCAACCATAAATTTGCTTTTTGGTTGACAGTAATTTCGATGTCTTTATCGAATATCGTTGATGTGGTGATACCGGTTTATTTTAAGTGGTTTTTCAATGAATTATCTTCAGGTCAGAGCCATGAAATTATTTTAAGAAACTTACTTAATATATTGGGAATAATTACTTTGTTGAATTTAGCGACTTGGGCACTTTGGCGAGTGGCAGCTTTTGGAACTAATTTTTTGGAATCAATAACGATGAATGATTTGAGTAAGAGGTGTTTTGATTATTTACACAAACATTCTTATGCTTATTTTTCCAATAGTTTTACTGGGTCGATAGTTAAAAAGGCTAAAAGTTTTGTGTCTTCATTTGAAGTTTTAGCTGATCAATGGTTTTTTGAATTGATACCAGCAATAGTGAAAATTACAGTGATTACTTTGGTTTTAGCTAAAGTAAATATATTTTTAGGTTTAGGAATGGCCTTGTGGACGTTAATGTTTTTGGTGATTAATTGGTTATTTTCTAAATATAAAGTTAAATATGATATTGAAAGCAGTAAAGCAGAAACATCAACTAGTAGTTTTTTGGCAGATACGGTAACTAATAATACAAACATTAAATTGTTTAATGGATACGAGAGAGAATCGTTTGGCTATTCTGATTTATTAGACAAATTACATAACATTAGGTTGTTTAGTTGGAATTTAGCGACAAAGTTTTATGCTTTACAATCGTTTTTGTTGTTAGTTTTGGAAATGGGGATATTTTATTTTGCCATTGGCTTATGGGGTAAAGGAATTTTAACCATAGGTGACTTTGTTTTGATTCAATCATATATTGTGGAAGTGATTATGATGGTGTGGGATTTTGGTCGGATTATCAGTAGAGTTTATGAGCGTTTAGCAGAGGCTGAAGAAATGACAATTGTTTTAAATACTCCTCTAGAAATTAGAGATATAGATGATGCTAATAGTTTAAAAATAGAATCTGGGGCAATTAAATTTGAAAAAGTTAAATTTAGTTATGAAGACGATAAGACAGTGATTGATAACTTTAATTTGGAAATTAAACCAGGACAGACAGTGGCGTTAGTGGGTTTATCTGGTTCAGGTAAGTCAACTTTGATGAAATTAATTTTGAGACTTCATGATATTCAGAAAGGTAAAATATTGATTGACGGTCAGGATATTGCCAAAGTATCCCAAGAGAGTTTGAGGAGTCAGATTAGTTTAGTCCCACAGGATCCAATTTTATTTCATCGGAGTTTAATGGAAAATATTCGTTATGGTCGATTTAATGCTAGTAATGAGGAAGTAATTGAAGCGTCAAAATTGGCACATTGTGATGAGTTTATAAGTAAATTACGTAATTCTTACGACACTTTGGTGGGTGAAAGGGGAATAAAATTATCTGGTGGTGAAAGACAACGGGTAGCTATCGCTAGAGCAATTTTGCGGAATTCACCAATATTAATATTGGATGAAGCAACTTCTAGTCTGGATTCGGAATCAGAGAAATATATTCAGGAAGCTTTAGATAACTTAACCAAAGATAAAACAGTTATTGTAATTGCCCATAGACTTTCGACGATTAAAAAAGTTGACAGAATAGTGGTATTAGATAAAGGAAAGATTATTGAGGATGGAAACCATAGCCAGTTGATTAAGAAAAATAAAGGTATTTATAGACAACTTTGGGAAATTCAGGTGGGCGGGTTTATAAAATAATTAGCTATTCAGTTTGTCAGATAATCAGCCTTTCAGTATATAAAAATAATATTTATTGCCTTATTTTAGGAATAAATTGATGTTTTAGATTAAAAAATAGGGGAGGATGGAGAATTTTGAGCCTATCAGCTAGTCAGCCTGTCAGTCCTGCCTGCCGGCAGGCAGGTTTTCAGTATTCATAAATGGTAATTTAGGTTCAAATTATGGATTAAAAGAAAAAAATTTTTTGATGGGCAGGTCTGAGGTAGGGAAGTGTCCTATAATATACGGCCTATAATATTTTTCACGATATATCCTATAATTTTCACGGGTAGAGAAGTGATATAGTGTGATATAGTCTCTGTGGATAAGTCTAGGTTTGCTAACTATATCAAAGTGTACATGTGAGGGAGGGGTCAGAAGGGAGTGAGAGGGGTGGAAATGGTGATGAATTAATAGAGATAAAAGAATAAATAAAAAGAAATAAGAGACTGACACTAGAAATAATTGAGTGCTATCTCCCCATGGTGGGTGAGCTTAAAATAGTACGTCGCACAATGTATCTTTTACGACTCTATTAAAATTCTGAAGCGAGGGGAGGGGTACTTTGAGAAAATTTTTAATTTGAAATTTTTAATTTTTAATTCTCTAAAAAAGGAATTTCCAGTTTTAATTCAGGAGCTAAAAAATGGGTTTATTCTCCGCCGACCTGGTTTAGGATTTTTTTTGATTTTTAGGTTGAAAAATTTGGCCTTGACTCCCCTTACCCTAGTCCGACTCCCCTGGCCTAGTTAAGGCAGGGTAGTCGAAGAGATAAAAATTTAAATTGTGCCTAAAAATAGGCATTTTGAACCTAAGACGTCACCAGAGGCCCTAGAATTAATGTTTTTAAAAATCATGACCAGTAATTCATCTATTTATTAAACTGGAATGTATTTTTGAACGTGGTAACATGGAAATATGGAAAAAGATTTAGCGACACTGCAAAGACACTTTTTGGAACATCTGGAAATTGAAAGAAACTGTTCAAAACTGACGATTCGAAATTATGAACATTATTTAGGAGTCTTAATTGATTTTTTAATAACTAATAAGAAAATTGAAAATCCGACAATTGATGATTTAACTTCAGAAAATATAAGAGAGTTCAGATTATATTTATCAAGGCAAAAAGGAACTAAAGGAGAGATGAAGTTGGTAACTCAAGGTTATTATGTAATTTCACTAAGGTCGTTTTTGAAATGGTTGGTAAAAAACGATATGGAAGTACTTCAGCCAGAAAAGTTGGATGTCCCTAAAGTGAAAGACCACTCTTTGAAGTTTTTATCCGAAGAACAAATGATTAGATTATTAAATCAGCCATTAAATTCAGCTAAAAATGGATTAAGGGACAGGTCAATTTTGGAATTATTATTTTCGACTGGGTTGCGGGTGTCAGAGTTAGTTTCTCTCAATAGGGAACAGATAAATTTGAATACTCGAGAATTTGGAGTGATTGGTAAAGGCGGCCGATCGAGGGTTGTGTTTATTACGAAACATGCGGCTGAGTGGATAGACAAATATTTGAAAAGTAGAACGGATCATTATAAACCATTATTTATAAGAGATTTGCGGCCGAAAGAAGAAATTGGATTATTGGATGAAGAAACTAGGTTAACTGCCAGATCGGTTCAGCGTTTAGTTAAAAAATATGTCCGACAAGCAAATTTACCAGTAGCAGCAACGCCACATACTTTAAGACATTCTATGGCGACAGACTTGCTCCAACGAGGAGCTGATTTAAGATCGGTCCAGGAATTGTTAGGTCATAAGAATATTGCCACAACACAAATTTATACTCATGTAACTGATGCTCGATTACGAGAAGTTCATGAAAAATTTCATGTAGGGAATAGCTAAAAGATTAAAAATAATTTATCGGACTCCCCTACTTATTTTATTTTAGATAATGAGCCTATAGTAGCGGGTTTTTGCAATGAATTGTGTAAAAATATGTGAGGAAGACTTTTGTTCAGGGTTGACAAATAGTTTTTACCCTAAATTAGGGTGAAACTAAAAAATGGTGATTTGTTAGCAACCACTTCCCTACTCTGCTAAATGATACTTATCAAAGATGTATTTCCTATAATATCTAATAAATCTGTTTGATTTTAGAATTTAAGAATCTGTAGCTTAAACTTTTACAGCTCCAATTAGTAAATTGGAGCTGTAAATTACAAACAAAATAATATTTTATTTTTTAGCTTTTTCAGTCTTAACTTCAGTTGGTTTTTCGGCTGATTCTTCCTCAGTATCGCTTTTCTCAAGAATAGTCATAGCCGTTAATTTATCGTCAGTAGATTTAAATCTCATTAAAATGACACCTTTGGTGTTACGACTAAGAGTAGGAATATTCTTAAGAGGTAACTTGATAGTGACAGCTTTGCGAGAAACTAGAATCACTTGATCATGAATTTCTGAAACAACTTGAGCTGAAGCGATATTACCAGTTTTGGAAGTTAAATTGGCCACCTTGACCCCGATACCGCCACGTTTTTGAAGCGGATAGAGATAGACATCAGTTCGTTTGCCAACGCCATTTTCAGTGACGACAAAAAGATGACGGAAAGGTTTTTCTTTGGTTTTATCGGTAGTTTTTTCAATTGATTGAGGAACAATGTCCATACTTACAAGTGAATCATCACCTTTGAGCAAAATACCCCGGACACCGCGAGTATGGCGACCCATTGGTCGGGTGTCAGCTTCATTGAAACGAATACATTTGCCATGTTCCGTAACTAAAAATACATGATTATTCCCTTCGGTAAGTTTAGCCCAAGTAAGTTGATCACCAGTGTCTAACTTAATAGCAGCGAGACCACTTTGGCGGATATTTTTGAATTTATCAATGGAAGTTTTCTTAATGACACCTTTTTTGGTAGCTAATAAAATATACTTTGATTTGCTATCTTTGCCGATAGGTAGGACAGTTTGAACTGTTTCACCTTGGAGAATATTAATTAAATTGACGATAGCTTGACCCTTGGCTTGTCGGGTACCTTCTTGAATGTCCCAAACTTTAGTTTTGAAAACCCGACCACGGTTAGTAAAGAAAAGTAATTCATCGTGAGTATCGACTGAAAGCATATAATCGACTTCATCTTCTTGTTTAGTAGTCATACCAACAACACCAACACCACCACGTTTTTGACTATGGTAGGTTTCTTTTGGAACTCGTTTGATATAACCAGTTTTGGTGAGAGTAACCAAAACTGATTCATTGGGAACTAAATCTTCTTCGCTAAAATCTTCAAGACCACGAACGTAAATTTTGGTTCTTCTGGTGTCTCCGTATTTTTCGGTAATTTCTTTATTTTCACCTTTGAGGACTTCAATCATTTTTTCAGGGATAGTAATAATACCGGTTAATTGAGCAATAGTTTCCTGAACTTGGGCATATTCTTCATCAAGCTTTTGACGTTCGAGACCAGAAAGTTTTTTGAGCTGCATATCCAAAATAGCTTGAGCTTGAAGGTCGGTAAAACCAAATTTTTCCATAAGTTTGGTTTTAGCGTCTTCGTCGGGTTTGGTACCTCTGATAGTTTTGATAACTTCGTCAATAAAATCAAGAGCTTTTTTGAGACCTTCGAGAATATGAGCCCGCATTAAGGCACTTTTGAGATCAAAAAGACAGCGGCGGCGAATAATAGTTTCGCGGTGACGAAGGAAGAAAAGCAACATTTGGCGTAAGTTAAGTGTTTGAGGGACACCATTAACTAAGGCCAACATATTGGCAGAATAGGATGATTGGAGAGCGGTATATTTAAAAAGTTTATTTAAAATAGATTTTGGCTTACCATTCTTTTTTATTTCGACGACAATACGAATACCATGTCGGTCGGATTCATCGCGAAGGTCGGAAATACCAATAATTTTTTTGTCGCGAACTAAGTCAGCAATTTTTTTGACTAATTCGGCTTTGTTGACTTGATAAGGTAATTCAGTAATAACGATTCTGATTTTGCCAGATTTGGTTTCTTCAATAGCAGTTTTACCTCGGACAGCAAATTTACCTCGGCCGGTATTATACATATCCATAATGCCGGTTTTACCGTAAATTTCGCCATAAGTTGGGAAATCTGGTCCTTGAACAACTTTAGTTAAATCTTCAACAACCGCATTAGTTTCAAAATTGAATTTTTGTTTTTCGAGTTCATAAACTGGGCGTAAAACCATCTCTTGGGTATTTTTTGGCGGAGCGAGGATATTATTAATTTCAATTTCTGATTCGATTTTTTCGAGGTGACTTTTGTCTAAAATAATATCAATAGCGGCACAAATTTCTTTGAGATTGTGGGGTGGAATTTTGGTGGCCATACCGACAGCGATACCATCAGCACCATTCATTAAAAGATTAGGAATACGTGAGGGTAAAACAGTTGGTTCTTGAATAGTAGCGTCGAAATTGTCCATCATATCAACGGTATCTTTGTTGATATCAGTAATCATTTCCTGAGAAATTTTATCCATTTTAACTTCGGTATAACGCATGGCGGCTGGAGGGTCACCATCAATAGAACCGAAGTTTCCTTGACCTTTGACTAAAGTATATCGAAGAGAGAAATCTTGAGCTAAACGGACTAAAGCCATGTAAACAGAAGTATCGCCGTGGGGATGATATTTGCCTAAAACTTCACCAACAACTTTGGCTGATTTAGTATTTTTACCACCACCAAGACCCATTTGATCCATAGCGTAAATAATGCGGCGATGAACTGGTTTAAGACCATCCCTGACATCAGGTAGTGCCCGCTGAACGATGACGGACATGGCGTAGTCTAAATATGACCTTTCCATTTCTGGAACGATGTCAACAGGAAGAATTCTGCCAATATTATTTTCTTTAATGTGAACGATGTTGTTATTTGTATCTGCCATAAAATCAAATCTCTCTTTAATTCTCTCTTTGACAAGAGAGAACACTAGTTTTTTTTGAAAAAATAATTTTTTGAATCATTAAATAATTAATTTAAATATCCAAATTGGCTAAATGAGCATGGGTTTGAATAAACTTTTTTCGAGGTGGAACATCTTCACTCATGAGAACTCGGAAAGTTTCGTCAGCTTTGATAGCATCGGAGATAGTAACCTTTTTGAGAATTCTAGTTTCTGGATTCATAGTAGTATCCCAAAGTTGTTGAGGATTCATTTCACCTAAACCTTTGTAGCGTTGGACATCGAAAGCTTTGGTTACATCAATTTTTTTAAGAGCATCTTCTTTTTCTTCTTCGGTATAAACATATTGCACAGCCCTACCTTGTTTAACTTTGAAAAGTGGTGGCATAGCGATATAAACATAACCACTTTCGATAAGGTTAGGCATATGGCGGAACATAAAAGTCAATAAAAGGGTAGCGATATGAGCACCATCGACATCGGCATCAGACATCAAAATAATTCGATGATAACGAAGTTTTTCGAAATTCATAGTTTCACCAATACCCATACCCAGAGCTACAATAAGATCTTTTAATTTATCGGAACCAACAACTTTATCGAGACGCATACCTTCAGTATTTAAAGCTTTACCCCAAAGAGGCAAAATGGCTTGAAATTTACGGTCTCTCCCCTGCTTAGCGGAACCACCTGCAGAGTCTCCCTCAACGATATATATCTCCGATTCTTCGGGATTTTTTGATTGACAATCGGCTAACTTACCAGGTAATCCTAATGATTCAAAAGCACCTTTGCGCATGATAGCGTCTTTGGCGGCTCGGGCGGCTTTACGAATTTGGATAGCTAAAATGGATTTTCCAACAATAGCTTTAGCGACATCTGGATGTTCTTCAAAATAGACTTCGAGTTCTTCTTTAACAACTTTGTTGACGATAGGTTGAACTTCACTATTACCTAATTTACCTTTGGTTTGACCTTCAAATTGAAGATCTTTAGAACCCATTTTAATGGAAATAACGGCAGTTAACCCTTCACGAACATCATCACTAGTAATAATGTCATCTTTGGCTTTCATCATTTCTTTTTTGGTGGCGTAGTCTTTGATGACTTTAGTTAAACCAGTTTTAAAACCGGTTAAATGAGTACCACCTTCGTGAGTGTTGATGATGTTAACAAATGACGGAGTATTTTCTTGGAAAGTGTCGTTGTATTGAATGGCAACTTCAACATTAATCCCTTCCTCTTCTCTTTTGAGAAGAATTGGTTCGTGAACAACAACTTTATTTTTATTTAATTCACGGAGTAAGGATAAAATACCACCTTCAAAATAATAGTGATGTTGAGTATTTTTTCTTTCATCGTAAAAATGGAAGTAGATTTTACTGGTAAGGTAGGCACGATCTTTAAGTGATTTAATGATGGTTTTGTCGTCAAATTCCTGAGTTTCTTTAAAAATTTCTGGGTCTGGGGTAAAAGTAACAGTGGTGCCAGTAATAGATTTGGGGATAAGTTTGTTAATGCGATCGATTTTACTTTCGGGAATTTGGGTTAATTTGGTTTTGAGAGCGCCACGGGTGAATTCAATAAAATTGATTTTATTATCGCGGCGAACTTCTATTTGGTAGTTACTAGAAAGAGCATTGACACAAGCAGCACCGACACCGTGAAGACCACCAGAAACTTTGTAGGCGGCACCTTCGAATTTACCACCAGAATGAAGGGTGGTCATAATAACTTCAATGGCGGGCTTGCCGTATTTGGGCATAATATCGATAGGAATACCTCGACCATCGTCAGCGACAGTGGCGGAATTGTCTTGATGAATAATGACCCAAACATTTTTGGCGTATCCGGCGAGAGCTTCATCGATACAATTGTCGATAATTTCAGTTAAACAATGGTGTAATCCCCTAACATCAGTTGAACCAATATACATGGCGGGGCGTTTTCTAACTGGTTCAAGACCTTCCAAAACTACTATCTGTTGACCGGTGTAACTTTCTTCTGCCATTTTTGCTTAATTTTTTAAAAAATATTTTTTGTAAAACAGATTCATTCTAACAAAGCTGAAATAGCTTTACAATAAGCAAAAAGTATGGAAAGATACGTTAAATTTTTATAAAAATTTAACTAAAAAACTGAAGAAAAATCATAAAAAATATTACCTATCTTTGGGGTAATATTTTTGAGAGAATATCAAAGGAAATTATGGAAGTGGCAACTAAAACGTTGAGTGAGATGTTTATTCCATACATAGGAATTTCGACTATTTGATCAACCATTTTAAGAGCTTCTGGAGAAACACCGTAGGATTCACTGCCAGCGATAATAGCGACTTTCTGTTGGTATTTGGCTTTAAGATAATTCACGCTGGTTTTATCTTGCTCACAGGCGATTATTTGATAGCCTTCCGATTTTAATTGTCTTAAACAGTCGATGGTGGAATCGAATTGTTGCCAGGGAATCCATTTCCAAGTACCAATAGAGGCTCGGTGAATTTTAATATTTGGTGGAGTCACCACTGGACCACAAAGATAAATTTTTTCGGCACCAAGAGCGTCGGCTAAGCGAAAAAATGAACCAATATTGTAGGTGTCTAAAACATTATCTAAAACTAAAACAATGGGGTTACGTTTGATTTCTTTTTGAAGTTTTTGCGACTCCCCTACTTTGGAAGCACGAATTTGATGAGAATTTAGTTTCATAAAAATAAATTATAAATTTTATTGTCTTTTGATACCATTAATATCTTCGCTGTATAAGTACGGTGGCCATTGTAGTTCTTCTATTTGTCCGGACTTAATAGCAATGTCGGCTGCAGTTAGACGATCAACAAATCTTCCATCTTCGGTTATAAAACCGCTTTCAGCCTTATTATCAACCGGTGGTTTTACTCCATGTTTTTCGACCATATCGCGTATAATTTTTGCGTGATCATGGCCTGTATAGACAGTATCGCTATCAAATAATTTATATGCGGCTTCTTTTATTCTTTCCATTTGGAAATTATATCATCAAAAAATCCCCTGGTTAAGGGGATTTTTATGAATTAATTTCTTAACATTAATTACAACTACCTTGTGAGGCAGCAGCGTTAGCAGTAGCGGTGTCGCTACCAGCGGCGGCTGAATCAGCAGTTGTTTCGGTTTTAATGACTTGTTTACAAGACTTTGGAGATTTGTTGAAAGAAGCACAGATAGCGGATTTGATGAATTCAGCATCTCGGTATTGGCTTTCAGCAAAAACTTGTTTCCCAACTTTTAAACCACCTTTACCATCACTGGTAGAGGCATCTTTTGGTGGGAATTCGGCACCATCGAGCATTAAAGTTGGAGAACCTTGGATATTGTTTTGAGTAGTCAAAGCAATTTCTTTATCAATTAGGTCAGCAGCTTGGGTGTTGAAACACTCAGTAATCTTATTAGTATCAAAGCCAGCTTTTTTAGCCTGGTCTTCCCAGCAAGTGTCGACGTTTTCTACTGTACAGTTAGTGTTGACACTATCAACAAATTTCCACCAATTGGTTTTGTCGTCGTTCATGTTGTAAGCACAGATTTCGCGAACATCTTGATTAGCTTCAGCTCGACCGTGAAGAGAACTGTAATAAACATTACCTATTTTTAGGTAATTTTTCTCATCATAACAATCTTTGCTGTAGTTAGTTAATTGAGATTTACACTCAGAATCGCTGGCAAAATATCCAGCTTTGATGTAATTAGCACAATTACTAGCATCATATTGTTGGCATTGTTTCTTAAGATCAGTAATTTTTTCAAAAATATACTGAGGTTTAAGAGAAACAGAATTACCTAAAACATCAAAGACTTTTTTAAGACTTGTTTCCATTAGGTTACCGTATGGACAAAAGCTCATGACGTAAAATTGAAGTTCTGGTTTATCAGACTTTTTAGGACTTAGTGTGGCAGTAGCTTTAACAACAGTTTTGGCTGTTGAACCACCTTTGAGTTGGAAATAACTAAAACCGGCAGTGAAAGAAGTAGCAGCTAATAAAACACAAAAAACAATAACTCCAACCAATGGTATTTGGACTAATGGTAGAGTTTTTTTAGCAGAGACTTTTTCGATAGTTTTTTCTGCTACTGGTTTGGTTTTTTTGATTTTTTTCATCATGCGGATTAATTTTTAATTATAAATTTACTCTTCTGAAGTTGATATAGCTCCAACAGGGCAAGAACTAATAGCGTTTTGAGTGGCGTCGGAAATTTTTTCTGGCTGTTTTTTGACTTTAGCTTTGTAAGTAGCGGTATCCATTTCAAAAACTTCTGGGTCTAAAAGGGGGCAAGTATTACAACCAATGCATTTGTTTTGATCAAGCACAACTTTTGTCATATGTTTTTTATTGTACACTAAAAAATTAAATTTTTTGATTTTGATCCAAGAAATTACCGGTTTTTATGATAGCTCGGAGTAAAAGATTAATACGATCTTCAGCTTCATTTTTTGAAAGACTTTTGTAAGTTTCTGGAAAATAGTGGAAAATTTCATTGCGACCAAATTTCCAAGCATCCCAAAGAGTTTCAGCTAGTTCTTCTCCTTTCTCGTCAAAATCAGCTAGTTTTTGATAAACAGAAAAACGTTTGTATCTTAGCGATGGATTGAGAGTTTTACCTACCCTAAAGCGATCACTATAATAATCATTTTCATTAATAATATTAATTTTGAGAAAAAAATCTTTTAAAAATCCTTCGTAAGCTTTGGCAATAGGAGAAACCAAAAAAGAAAAGTCACTAATGTCGTCTTGAATTTGGAGGCGTTTAAGAATAATTTCAACATCAGTAACTAAATTTTTTTGGTGGCCATCAAGATATTTTTTGGCTTCTAAAAATAATTCGGGGCTAGAGACCATCATAGTTGAGTAGCGATTAGAAGAATAATAAAGATAACTAAAAAGAAACTGAAGACAGAAATATATCGGCCTAAAAATTTAATTGGAAGTTGAGAATTTTCTCTGGCAAAGAGCCATTTTTGAAGAGTTTTGGGAGCGTAAAAATAGTCAATAATTTCGTCAATTATTAAATGTAAGTTTAAAGAGACTACTAAACTAGTAACAAAAAGATTATTGGTTAGGGTAAAGATGAAGAAAGAAAATAAAACTAAAATAACCTGAAAAAAATAGTGATGAAAAATAAGATTGTAGTGGGTTTGATGGCTGGCTTTAAGGAGGTTATAGACGGATTTAATATCATGATTTTGAATAGCAGCTCGAGCTAAACGGCTTTCTTCTAAATTTGGTTTGAGAAAAAACCAAAAAATAAAATGATCAACGTCTAAGATGAATGAACCAATAAAAAAACCTAGGAAAAGATAAAGAAGTTTTATAGATTCAATTTTTCCAATGACCAAAAATATGGCACTTAAGACAAAAATTACAGATGATGCTAGAAAATGATAACGAAATTCGTGTTTCACTAATAAATAATAACAGATAAAATCAATCTATTTTCCGATATGATCTTGGATTACTTGTTGTGTTCGTCTTGCATTGTCTAAATTTTGCTGGTTCCCTTTCCTGAGAATGTCTAATCTTTGTTGGTCTTGACTTTGTTGTTTTTGACCAAAACTTTTAAGTTCGTCAATAATTTGTTGATGTGATTTTTCTGATGTTGGACCAAACATTGAAGCAAGTTTTTCAATTTCTGTGTTGGGGTTAGCACTATCATTTGGTAGTGTTGGTTTTGACTCTGGAGATGCTGGTGTTGTTGGTTTAAATCTGTTTACAAATTTGCTGAAAATAGATTCAGATGGTTTAGAGGTAGGATTTGGAAATTCTCCAGAAGTTTCGTTCATATATTTATATACTACAATATCACTTGAAGATATTCTACTTTATTCGTACCGGAGGGCTTCAATAGGTGAAAGTTTAGAGGCTTTGCGGGCGGGAGCAACACCAAAAACAATACCAACTATAGATGAAACACCAAAAGCTAAAGTGACTGATGATAGTGTAATTTTTGCTGGAAAAAATGGGTTTATGGCTAATGTTCCTAGATATCCTAAAATAATTCCGGTAAGACCACCAAGGCAGGAAAGAATAATAGCTTCAATCAAAAATTGAATTAAGATAGCTCGAGGATAAGCTCCAATGGCTTTGCGAAGACCAATTTCTTTGGTTCTTTCGGTGACGGAGACTAACATGATATTCATAATACCAATACCGCCGACGACCAAAGAAATGGCAGCAATACCGGTTAAGCCTACAGTTAAAATATTGATAATAGAATTAATACTACTGAGTAATTGACTGGAATCAAAAACAGAAAAAGCATCTTCATTGTATTTTTTAAGAAAAATCTTTTTGGCTTCTTTTTTGACAGTTTCTAGATCGTCTTTATTTTTTAACTTAATGGCCATTTCTTGGATATTATCGTTACCGGCAACGGTAGTAACTGTTTTGAATGGGGCATAGATATAACTGTCTTGGTCTGGTCCGCCAAAACTGCTACCTTTTTTATCTAGAACACCAATGACGGTATAATTTTTGGAGTTAATAATGATTTTTTTACCAATAGGATCAAGACTATCAAAAAGATCATTAGCGACGTTATAACCCAAAATAACAACGTTGCTTTTTTTGTCATTTTCTTCATTAGTGAACCAGCGACCAGTTTTGGGAATAGCATTTACTGTAGTGGAGTATTCGGCTAAGCTACCGATCATAGTAATATTTTTTTTGGTGTTACTATTATGTTTAGCTTCGACAGAAGACATATTTAGAGGCAAAATTAAAACATCTTTAATACCTCTTTTTAAATCGCGCATATCTTTATCAGTAAACGTGGTAGAGACATAACGTGATGAGGCTCCGCCAGAAAACCCACCTTTGTCGTTAAAGACTTTTCCAGGAACGATATAGACCAAATTTGATCCTAATTGTTCGAATTGATCATTAATATAACTTTGAAGTCCATTACCAATAGAGGTTAATAAAATAACAGAAGTAACACCAATAATTATTCCTAATGAAGTTAATATAGTTCGACTTTTATTTTTCAAAATAGAGCGAACACTGGATTTAAATAAATCTTCAAGTGATGGTTTGAGCATAATTAAACTATTTGACCGTCTTTAATAATAATTAATCTTTCAGCTTCTTTAGCTAGTTCCATGTCATGGGTAACAAAAACTATAGTTCTCCCCTCTTGGTGAAGTTTGTGAAAAAATTCCATAACACTTTTACCGGATTTACTATCAAGATTACCGGTTGGTTCATCAGCTAAAACAATTTGGGGATTATTAATTAAAGCTCGAGCAATGGCAACACGTTGTTGTTGGCCGCCAGAAAGTTGTCCAGGAGTGTTTTTAATTTTGTCACTTAAGCCAACTTTATCAAGCATTTCTAGAGCTAAATCATCACGGTCTTTTTTGGGAACATCGGAATAAAGAAGAGGTAGCATAACATTTTCAAGGGCGGAAGTTTTAGGCAATAAGTTGAATTGCTGAAAAACGAAACCTAATGTAACATTTCTAATTTGGGCTAACTGATGCTCTTTTAAATTGGAAATATCTTTGCCATTGAGTAATATTTGACCAGAAGTGGGGTTATCTAATAACCCAACAATATGCATGAGAGTAGATTTGCCAGAACCAGATGGTCCAGTAATAGAAACAAATTCCCCTTCATTAATTTTTAAGGAAACATTTTTTAGAGCGTAAAAAATATTGTCATTGGAACAATAACTTTTGGAGACATTTTTTAATTCCAAAATGGTTTTGGAATTACTTGGTGATGATGACTTGGTCATTTTCAGTAATTCCTTCTAAAATTTCAACTTTTGTATCGGTTTCAATGCCAGTTTTAACTTCTTTTTTGACTATTTTTTCATTTTCTTTAACCAATACATAGTTTTGCCCGTTTTCTTGATGGAGAGTTTCGATGGGTAAAGTTAAAGCGTTATCGACTTGTTTGAGACTAATAGAAACGTCACCGTCCATACCCAAACGATAGAGTTGATCTTCGTTTTTAACTGGCAATTCAAAACGAACTTGGTAAACAGTATTACTTTCCCCAGTAACGGGAGTGAAAGAAACATAAGTGATTTTGGAGTCAAAAGTTTCGTTAGGAAAACTATCTAGTTTAATGGTAGCAATGTCCCCAACTTTGATTTTAGGAACGTCTTCTTGGTCGATATTGGCTTTGAAGTAGATACTAGTTGGATCGATGATATAAAAACTGGCTGATGACGGAGTAACATTGACTCCATTTGCTGGTTGATCAATATTAACAACAACACCATTAATAGGTGAAGTTAAAGTAGCATATTTAAGAGTTAAATCTTGTAATTCATAATTTATGACAGCGTTGTCTAAAGTATTTTGGGATCGGACTAAAATGCGTTTCATGTCGTCAGTTAAAGTGAGATTGTCTTTTTCTGTTTTTAAATTATCTTGAGTATCATCAAAAGTAGCTAAAGCTGATCGATAATTATTAAAGTCAGATTGGAGTTGTTTTTTGAGAATGTCTTTATTAAGTGAGGCAATAGCTTGGTATTTTTTGACCTTATCCCCTACCTTAACTCCGACCCAAGAAAGTTGACCACTGGTTTGAAAACGAAGTTCTGATTGAAGTAAAGCATCAACAGATCCAGCTAAAGTAATTTCGTCTTTGATGGTTTCTTTTTGGGGAGTAACTACGGTATCTTTTTTGGCATCAAATTTGGTTGGAATCGAAGTGGTTTTTGTACTAGCATTGGCCTTGTAAACAGAAAATCCAATTAAAAGAGCTATAACGATAATGATGATAATGTTTCTGATAGAAAAAAATTTTTTCATGAGTTTTTATTTATTATAAATGATTTTTATTGGCATTTATGACAATGTCCAAAAAATATTAATGAATGACGATGAATAGTAAAGTGATTTTTTTTAGAAATTTTTTTTAATTCTTGTTGGAGAACATCTTTATCAACTTCAATTGGAATAATTTGTTGGCAGTTGGTACAGATTAAGTATGACTTTGGATTGTTGTGATTAAATTCATAGCGAGTAGCAACACCGTCAGTATGAATTTCATTGATAATAAAATTTTGGGTAAGAAATTTTAGTTCGCGATAAATACTGGTTTTATTGACTTTAAAATTTTGTTCTTTAAAGAAAGTTTGAATATCAGCCACAGATACGGGTGTTTTGGTATCATGAAAAATACGCCCTAAAAACATTCTGAGTTTTGTCTGTCGACATTTAAGGCTAGAATAAGATTTTGATGGCTCACAATCAATCATGGTAGCGATTATACGCAACTAAGTTGCGTTTGTCAATTTAGCTTGTTTGGCGGTTTCTTTGAGTTGTTTGAGTTTCCACATAAAGAGTTTGTATGGAGTTTTTATAGCACCTGGGTTTTGGTCTTTAACAAAATATCGGGCTTGCTCTAAAATTTTTCGGTCTATGTTTTTGGACATACGGATATAAATGGAACGGTTTTTCCAGTCACCGAGTTCTTTGGCCAATTCCAAACCATAAGCCTGATATTCCATGTGGACATATTTTTGACGTTTTTCAATTGTTTCTTTGTATTTTTCTAATTGTAAGGAGATAGCTGTTGGTTTGTCTTGTCTCATAATAGTTTATTGAATATCTATCTTTTCGGTTTTAATTTTTTGGACAGATGAATCAGTAATCAGACACCATTCTCCATTTTTATCTTTGGCTATCAAAGTTTGATGATTAGAATCATCAATATCTAATTGATAGGTATTTTGAGATTTAAGTTGAGGAATTTGACGTCTGAATCGCCAAAACCACCTTTTATTAATTTTCTTTAAAGTGTCTTGACCATTTTGATTGTCTTCCAAATTTTTAAGTTGATGACTTGATGTATATTTTTGATCAATTTGAAACACATGTGTTTGATTATCTTGAGTAGTGACAGTTAAAATTTGAAACGGATTATCAGTATTTATTAAAGGGGAAAGATTAATTTCTTGAACTGGTTGTGAAAGTTGATCCGGGTTAGCAATTATTCTAAAAATTTCTTTATCAACTTCATTATCAAAATGATCAGTGAGATATACTTCGTATAATTTAATTATTGAAGAATTGTAGTGATATTTTCTAACGTCTTCAATTATTTCATTTGTTTTTCGATCACCGATGAGTTTATCTTTGATTCGGCTAAGAATTTTTTGTTTATAATCTGGCTTATCACTTGATGATTCAAGGAGATTAACCATGGATTCAATATCTGATGAAGCCATATCTAGTGATGCGTTTTGGTCATCAATTTGTTTTTGTTGGTCTTTTTGCTGTGATCGATCAAGTTCAGAAATAATGATACTTTTAAATTTTTCTTGAGTAAAGAATACTTGATTGAGTAAATCTATTATTTTTTGTTGATCTTGTTGATTTTGGAGGGTAACAATATCATAACTTTTATGAGGTGCATCGAGCCGACGTAATCGAGGGTGATCACTCGACTCTGATAAGACAGAATAGTCGAATAATTTTTTTAGTTCTTTTTCTATTTGTTGAGTGGTTAGACTTTCGGCGTTTTGAGAAAAACTCAAAAGTTGATTTTGATAAAAATTGATAATATCGGGTGCTGTAGAACTTAAAGTATCAAATAATAATTGTTGCGATTGTTCTAACCATTTTTTGCCTGATTCATATTCTTGTGTGGAAATAAAATTGATAGGATAACTTAATCGGTCCTCTGCAAGTCTAAGAAGAATAGCTCTAACTTCTTGTAATGATTCTAAATTTGGTTGTTGCTTAAATTTTTCTACAACAGTGGTAACAGTAGTTTTATTTTGATCAATTTGTTGTTCAATAATAGTTTTTTCGATACTAGATATTTTTTGAAGTAACATTTCGTCTTTATCTGTTTTTGGTTCGACATTCTTGCTATAACTTTTCCATAAATCTTTGTTTTCTCGCAAAGAAACAATTTTTTGGTGAAGGTTTTTTAGTTCTTCTAACGTGGTGTCGCTGTGGATAGTAGTCAATATAGCTTCGATTTGATGATCTGATCGATTGAGATATTCTTGACTATTAAAGTTAATAACAGGAACTTTAAAATAATCTATCGCTTGATCGATTCGATCACTGGTTTGGTTGTCAAAGATAAGAATAAAATCTGGTTTCTTAGCTTGTCTATCTTGAGTATATCGAGTGATTACAACTTCATTATACATTTTGCCATTATTGCCAGTTTTAAGGACATCTTGAATTGAGCATATGTCACCATCCTGTGGTTTCATAATATGTTTTCCTTCAACAATAGAGCCAACATCGCCTGGTTTAGCGAGAATCAATTCGCCGGTTTTTAATTGAGTAAAACCTAACATGACTTGTGGGGTTTGAACTTCTTGAAAATTAACGGCGTGGGATATGTGATCGGCAGTAATTAGGGAACACGATATTTGATTATTAGCTTCTCCTATTTTAGTGGTGTTCCAACGGCTAATTTCGCTTCTTATGTCTTGACTGGTAGCCAAATTACTATTGGGAATATTAATACCTACTGTATGAGATAAAAAAGCAAAGTCGGTACCATTTAGATTATATTTTTTTACAGTTTGACCATTTTTGGTAACATATTCATCGATAGTAATAGTGGAATCCTTATCTAATTCTGTATTTTTGGTTAAAAATTCATTATATTGGCGGGTAATGGTCTCTGTTTTTGGTTCAAAAGATAAATGTGGTTCTGTGTCTGCCATATGTATAGTATAAGGTAGTTTGTCTAAGACTATTTGAGTTTAATGACAGCGACTTTGCCATCAGTAAAAAAGATATCTTTAACATTTTTGCCCAATGATGGTTCTACCAACTGAAGTTCTTGAAAACTATCAACTTTATTAATACTTTCTAAGTCGTTTTTGATGGTGGCACGTTCTTTGTCAATGGCTGGATCGATAGTATGAACAATCCAAATATAAAATTTCCAACCTTGGTCAAAATGCCCAGTACCAACCCAGATTGGAGTACCGTTTTTATCAGTGTATTGAGTTTTCCAGAAATGAACATGATGTTTGTAAGACATACTGCTTTTGGTGGTTGGCTTTTGAAAAGCAATATCGTTGATTTTTGAATTCCAAAAAGAAGGTGTACCATAAATTTCCGGATAAGGCTGTCTAAAGACAGCTCTTTTCATTTGTCTAAAAACGGTAGTGAAATTGATTTCATCGGCTTTGTACCAACCAGCATCAGTAAATGATTTGGTCAAATCATCTTCGGTAGCGACCATGATGACCCCAATGGGTTCCATGGTTCTACCGTCTAAAGTTTCACTATATTTACTAATTTTAGAAAGGAAATCCTGATCGATTTGTTCAATTTTAATGGTAGAGTTATTAGTTTCTTGAGGAATATAAGTAAAGGGATGAGTTTTGTAAAATAAAGTAACAAATGCTATCCAGGAAATAATTAAGAGTGGACTAATTTTGATAACTTTCTTTTTGTTAGCTTCGATTTCGACTTTTTCTTTGGTATTAAATTTTTTTCTAATACTAGCAATGGTGACTAATACAGATAACCAGGCAATACCAAATAAAAAACTGGCTAAGACATCTGAGGGCCAGTGGGCACCAAGAAAAATTCTAGAAACGCCAATAGCAATTATTAATAGTAACCCGATGGTGTAAGCAACAACTCTTTGCCATCTTTTTTTAAGATTATGAGCAATAAAGAAAGTTAATAAACCGTAGAAGGAAATAGCAGTAAAAGTATGTCCGCTGGGAAAACTCCAACTATTTTCAATAACTAAAGCATCGGCAAGAGATGGTCTCGGTCTGTCGATGGTATTTTTTATGGTGTAAACAAAAATTTCACCTATAGCGACAGAAGAAATTAAAGAAAGAAGATAAAAACGTTGTTTAAGAAGAATTAAGACTATAGATACTATTACTAAGCCAAAGACAATGGTTTCGCCTTTACCTAAGTAAGTGATAAACAACATGACGTTATTTATGGCTGGAGTTCGGAACATTTTAAAAACACTAAGAAGTCGGTAATCTGACCGAATGATTGGTTCTTGTTTGAAATAATCTTCTATAATTCCAAAAAAGAAGTAAGTAAAAGCGAAAGTGATAATTGAACCAATAGTTAAGTAAAGCCCAAATTTTTCGTCTGGAGTAAGACGTTTTTTTAGGAAGTGATGCAGTTTTGGATGTTTAGTCCAAAACCGTTTAAGCTCAGGGTCGTTTTTAATACCAGTGCCGATAGATTTGATAAATGATTTTAAAACTTTAACCATAAAATTGGTGGACCCACTGGGAATTGAACCCAGAATACGTCAATGCGAATGACGCGTTATACCGTTTAACTATGAGCCCTTTAGTTAATCAATAATTTTTTCTAATTCTTCAATAATTTTTGGAGTGATGGAGTTTATTAT
>CAYRYK010000001.1:41383-58609 GCA_964428535.1 uncultured Gammaproteobacteria bacterium
AATCAATAATTTTTTCTAATTCTTCAATAATTTTTGGAGTGATGGAGTTTATTATATCTAATTCTTCTGAAGAAAATGATTGGAGAACATAATCTTCTATTGGAATATTATTTTGAGGCTTGCCAATGCCAATTCGGATGCGATGAAAAGCTTGGGTACCTAAATTTTCAATAACAGATTTAATACCATTATGACCAGCAGGACCTCGGTCAAATTGGATTCGATAATCCCCTACTTCTAAGTCGAGATCGTCGTGGACAACATAGATATCTGAAGGGTCAATTTTAAAAAAATGAGAAATTTTTTGAGCGGTAATACCGGAACAATTCATGTATTCAGTAGAGACGGCGAAAATTGTTTTAGTAGTCCCCTGCCCGGTTTCACAGGTCCTGGCACAAAGCCGGTCATTATCTTTGAGACGACAGTTTTTTTTGGTTTCCAAATATTGGGTAATAATTTTTTGACCTAAATTATGACGAGTGTTTTGATATTTTTTTTCAGGGTTACCAAGGCCGAAGATTAATTTCATGATAAATTTTCTTCAATAAATTTTTTAAACGAACGGTCGTAAGTTTTTTTTGTTTCACAACACTTACCTTTAAGTTCACAATCGTAAGTGCAAGGACATTTTTTAAAATTGGCTGCTTGTCGGCATTCCATGGTTTATTTTAACATCGACATTAGTATTGGTTTTGATTTATTAAGATACTTATTTTTATAAATATATATATTTTGATATATAAAATACCCCTAAAGACAGGAAGAATAAAAAACGGCAAGTTTGTTAGCAGTCGATTTGTTAGTCTGCTAATTGGTTGAACTCAGCTTCCGAAATGATTTTAGTCCCAAACTTTTTGGCATTAACAAATTTTGATGAGTTAGATTCAGCTTCATTGGTAATTAAATAGTTAGTATTGGAAGTAACTGATGATGCTAACTTGCCACCGAGAGAAATAATTTTTTCCTCCAAAGATTTTCTGGGGACAGAAAGGGTGCCAGTGATAGCGAATGTTTTATTGGTAATTTGAGAATTGTTATTTTTTTGGGATATTTTAAGGTTGACGTTATTAAGGATTGATTGAATAAAATTTTTCCGGTCCTGAATACCTTGATAAATTTTTTCAGCTAAGGTAATTTGAATACCGGGTAAAGCTTCAAGTTGAGAAACGGTGAGATTAAGAATTTTTTCGGGGGTATCAAAGCCAGCGTTAATGATTTGAATAATTCGTTGAGAGCTGAAGTTAGGAATGATAGCGGCATCTAGAATTTGTTTGAGAGTAAGAGTTTTTTTGGCTTGGATTTCATTAACAATGTTGGTGCCGGATTTGTTACCTAAACCAGCAATGTTCTCAAAATCAGAAACTTGGAGATGGTAAAAATCGCCGGGCAATTTAATTAAATTTAGTTGGTAAAGTTTGGTGATAGTTTTGTCAGAAATACCTTTGATTTCTAAAGTATCACAAAAAAGTCGAAGAGAACCTAAAATTTGGCCAGGACATTTGGAGATGTTAGGACATTTCAAGAATTTATTTTCTTGAATAAGTGGAGTATGGCAAGAAGGACAGTTGGTGGGAGCAGAAACATGACCAGGGTTAACTTTGGTAATGACTTTTTCAACATGAGGAATAACATCGCCGCGGCGTTGGATTTCGACGATATCATCGACATTAATATCTTTTTCTTTGATGAGGTCGTAATTGGCTAATGAGGCGAAGGTAATAATGGCACCGGAAATTTCGATGGGATCAACTTGAGCCACTGGAGTAATGGTTCCCATAGGACCGACCTGCCAATCAATATTGATAATTCTGGTTTGACTGGAGCGTGAAGGAAATTTGTAAGCAACTTGACCTTTGGGACGATTGTTTTTGGAACCAAGTTGATGTTGAAGTTGAAGGTCATTGATTTTGATGACTAGCCCATCAATTTCAAATGGATACTCTCCCCTATTCTTGTTGAGAAATTGTTGATAAATTTCTTCGACTTGATCGAAATTTTGACATAAAAAATTATCCACAGTAGCAAAACCGTGTTTTTTGAGAAAATTTATTTTTTCGGTTTCGGTGGTAAAACGGTTTTTTTTATTTGGTAGAGACGCATCATGATGCTTCTCTACATTGTTTTCATAAACGTCGACAGCATACAAACTACAAAATTCGGTATATTGACCATCGAGGCGCTGAGAAATACCGGAAGCGGCGTTACGAGAATTACTGTAAAACCCTTCTCCATCCCCTTCTACCCTCTCCGGGGTATCTATGGACCTTGACAGGGCAGGGGTATCGCTTTTGACAAGTTGGTTTAATTTTTCAAAATCTTTATTTAACATGACAATTTCACAACGAACGGCACCAGAAAAATCGTCATTAATTTTTAAAACAGAGTTTTTCATTTTGACGACATTTTGAGTAATAACATCACCAATATGACCATCGCCGCGAGTGATAGCTTCAATAAGATCACCATTTTTATAAATAATTTCTAGAGAGATACCATCGCATTTGGGTTGAACCACAAATTCAGTATTTTGGGGAATTTTTTTGAGTTCGAAATAATGGATCAAATCCTCAAGCCGATTAACTTTGTTCTGGGAACCCATGGGCATGGAATGAGACTTTTTGTCAAAGCCAGCATTGAAATGATGACTACCAACTTTAGTAAAAATCCGATGGTAAGGTAATTTTTTGCGTAAAGTATCTTCAAGAATGTCCCAAGTATGATCATCCATGATGGGTTTACCGGTGTTGTAGTAGGCTTTTTTGGCCTCAATCATAAGTTCACCAAGTTTTTCAGGGGAGATATTTTTAAGTTCAGGAGAATCGAGAGTAATCATAAAGGAATTATAAACTAAAAATAAAAACCCACCCTACCCTCCCTTAAAAAGGGAGGCTGTAATAAAATTGTTTTAATGAGTGATGATTATTGGGAGTCAAAATTGGTTGCTAAAAGAGGTCATTTAAAATATTTAGAGGAATTAAGAAACTTATCAAGAATAAATAGAAAGAAATCAACAAGAACGGAAGATATTGTTTGGTATGAAGTTTTAAATAATAGAAAAACAGGTTTTAAATTTTTAAGGCAAAAACCAATAAGTAAGTTTATTTTGGATTTTTATTGTAAAGAATTATTATTAGTTATTGAAGTTGACGGCTCGTCCCATATTAAAAGAAGAAATTATGATGATGAGAGAGATAAGTTTTTGAGAAATCTAAATATAGAGACTCTAAGAATTTCAACTAAGGATGTAATGACAAATTTAAACAAAGTTAAATATCAAATAGATGAATTTATTAAATCAAGAAAAGTTTCCCTTTTTAAGGGAAATGTCACGAAGTGACAATGGGTTTAAATATTTACTAAACAATAGTAGGCGCCTTTAGTGGAACCGCGTTTTTCGACAGCACCACTGTCAACTAATTTTTTGAGGTCACGCCAAATAGTATCGTCGCTAACCATGGGTAAAAGTTGTTGAGCGTCAGGCATACGAAGACCGCCGAATTGTTGCATATATTCAACTAATTTGATTTGTCTTTCGGTAAGATGAATTTGTTTACCACCAAGTTTTTGTTTGAGTTTAATATCACGAGAAAGTGATTGAACTTTTTCCTTGACCCGAGATAATTCAACAGAAAGAGCTTGAGTAAAATATTCAACCCATTTGGTTAAGTCGCGTTTAAAAATGTCAGAAGATAAAAGATGAGTATTTTGAATAGTATTGTAATAATCTTCGGCATTGCGATCGAAATATTCTTCCATAGAAAATAAGCGACGAATGTCATAACCTTGAGCATAAAGTGGCAACATAGCGAAGGCTCGAGAAACACGACCATTACCTTCAATAAAGGGATGAATAGCCACTAAAATATATTGACTAACAGCTGACTTGATAGTGGGATGAATATCTTGTGACTCTGGACTATTAAGCCAATCGATAAGGTCGGCCATGAGATATGGGACTTCAATAGCTGGAGGTGGTCGATGAGCAATTTCACCGGTACGAGTATTTTTGAGAACCACTTGTTGGTGGCGATATTTGCCGACTTCGGTTTCGGGAATAATTTTAGCGGTAGTTAACTCGTGAATTCTTTTGACGATAGTTTCACTATAAAAGAATGGTCGATTTTTATCATTAATATCTTTTTTTTCTTCGGGAAGAGGCATTCCGGCGTCATAAAGAGACCAAAGTTCTTCGAGATAGGCCATAACGTTACGATAATTAATGACTTCTTGAATGTCCCGTTCGGCAGCAGTAACTTGATGGCCTTCGACTAAACGAGCAACTTCTTGGAAAGTTAGGTCGTTTCCTTCGATACGAGTACCATAGTGAACGGTACGGACGATAGCTTCTTGCTGAAATTGCTTTTCGTAGGCTGGAATTAATGGAGCTTCATCAATAACCGCTTTGGCAGCCTCAATGGCGCCAATATTTTTGAGGATTTGATTATTGATTGAAAAAATCGGAGAAAACATACTCTGGGAAATTATATCATTTTTTAGTGAAACGTTAAGGGGAAAATGCGGAAAATAAAACCCACCCCGATAAATCGGACCTCCCTTAAAAAGGGAGGCTAAGTTGCCCTTTTTAAGGGAAATGTCTCGAAGAGACAAAGGGTTTAGTTTAGAAATAAAAAGTCGAGGGCGGATTTAGGGTCGACATTAGCTTCAATCATTTGAATTGCTTTAATGATTTTTTGAAGAGTTTTGGAATTTTGAACTGAAGGATTAGATACTATTAGTGAATGGTAAATTTTGAGCTGGTTTTCGAGTAAAGGTAAAACTTGAGTTTTATCTTTAGATAAAGTTTCACTAAGGATTAAATCTTTTTTAATATCATGACTAAAGATGAAACAATCGTTGGTTTGACATTGAAGGTTGTCATTTTTTAGTTTGATAGTTTGACAGCGGGAAATAATAGTCGATAAAAGTTTGGATGGTTTAGGAGTAGTGATGATTAAATAATTATTTTCACCTGGATCCTCAAGAGTTTTTAAAAGAGCATTTTGAGATTCAGTATTTAGTTCGTGAGCATCGTAAATAATGACAATTTTATTGGGATGATTGAACGGTTTTTTGGCTAAAAAATTTTTGATTTGTCGGGTTAATTCGATGGTCCAGCCAGTTTGGTCGTTAATAATAAAAATATCCGGATTATTAGGATTAATTTCGTTTTTTAAAAAATGACAAATTTGGTTGATTTTTTGATCGATTTGCTCACTGTTTGACGAAGTGATTAGAGTAGATGGAAAAAGGTCCATTTTTGATTGATTTGATGTTTAAAAAAATGTACTATGGATGTAGTATTATGGATAATTTTAACTCAAAAACCTATAAAAATTTGCGGGAAGTTCTTAAGGATGAGGGTTTAATAAAGGATGAGGTGTTTGAGGAAATCAATCTGCGCCAGTTAAAGACTGGTGAATCGGAAGAAGAAATAATTAAATCGATGAGATTAGTGAGCGATGATGATTTTGTTAAAGCTAAGGCAAAATTCTTGAAAGTTCCCTTTGTTGATTTGGATAATACTGCCTTTTCTCCAGAGGCATTGAGTTTGGTGCCGGAAAGTGTGGCCCAAAAATATAATATAGTCCCCTATCGATTGGATACTAAAACAAAGACTTTGTTTGTAACCATGGTTAATCCGTTGGATTTGGAAACTTTGGAATTTTTGGAAAAGAAAACCAGTCTGAAGATAAGTGCCGCCATGTCAACTCAGAAACAAGTTGAGGGTTTTATTAAGGAAAAATATATTCGAGAAAAAAGTATCACTTCGGAAGTAAACAAAGCTTTGGATGAAAGAAAAACAGATGAAATGGATATGAAGAAAGCCCAGGATAAGGTTTCAGTGGAAGCTCCAGTGGCAAAAATTGTGTCGACAATTTTGGAATATGCTATTAAATCAAGAGCTTCTGATGTGCATATTGAACCGCAAGAGGAAAATGTCAGAATACGTTATAGAATTGATGGTATTTTACAGGAAAAATATTTATTACCAAGAAATGTTCATGATGCCGTAGTTTCAAGAATTAAAATTTTGTCTGATTTAAAAATTGATGAAAAAAGAGTACCTCAAGATGGACGGTTCTTTTTTTCAGTTGACGGAAATGATGTGGATTTGCGGGTATCAACATTACCAACAACTTATGGAGAGAAAGTGGTAATGCGTTTGCTTAAAAAATCACAAAAGGTGCCGACTTTGCCAGATTTGGGTTTGAGAGGGTTAGCTTTGAAAAATTTAATGGCTTCAATCCAGAGGCCACATGGAATTATTATTGTTTGTGGTCCTACAGGTTCAGGTAAAACAACAACTTTGTATTCAGTGTTGGATGTAGTCTCAACGCCAAAAGTAAATGTGGTGACAATTGAAGACCCAGTGGAATATCAAATGAAAGGAGTTAATCAGGTCCAGGTAAATGTACAGGCTGGTTTAACTTTTGCGTCGGCATTGAGATCGTTTTTACGTCAAGATCCAAATGTAATTATGGTGGGAGAAATTCGTGATGCAGAAACAGCAGATTTAGCAATTAATGCCGCATTGACAGGGCATTTAGTGTTTTCGACCTTACATACTAATGATGCTTCTGGTGTACCACCGCGGTTGTTAGATATGGGGGCTGAGCCCTTTCTATTAGTATCTTCTTTGAACTGTGTCGTGGGTCAGCGGGTATTACGACGAGTGTGTAAAGATTGTATTGGTGAGCGAGAAATGACTCCTGATGAAGAAAAAGAAATAAAAACAACTTTGGGTCCGATATATGATTTGATTGAAGACAAGTATAAAAAGGAAGGTAAAAAGATGATGATTCCAAAAGTTGTTGGGTGTGAAAAATGCAATAATACTGGATATATGGGAAGAATTGCTATTTATGAGGTTATGCCAATTTCGGAGAAAATTTCTAAATTGATTATTGAAAAGGCAGCGGCTTCATCAATTCAAAAACAGGCTATGGATGATGGAATGTTAACCATGAAACAAGACGGATACGTTAAAGTTTTAGAGGGAATCACAACCTTGGATGAGGTTGTTAGAGTCGCTCAATATTAATTAACTAATATAAATTAGTAAAACAAAAACAAATGCATACAAAATTACAAGAATTATTAAGTTTGGCTTTATCAAATAGAGCATCTGATATCCATTTAATGCATGGAACTCCACCAAAAATTAGGATTGATGGTGATTTAATAACGGCTCCAAATTGGACAGTAGTGGATGACAAATTGACTGATGAAATGATATTGTCATTACTAACAGAAAAGCAGAGAACTTTTATTGAAAGTGATAAGGAATTAGATTTTTCCTTTGATGCAATTGACGCCAGATTTAGGGCTAACGTTTATCAACAGAAGGAAACTCTGGCTTGCGCTTTGAGAATTATTTCGCCAACAATCCCCTCTTTTGATGAATTACATTTGCCACAAATATTAAGAAATTTTTTGGATTATAAACAAGGTTTTGTGTTGGTAACTGGTCCAACTGGTCATGGTAAATCGACGACCATAGCTTGTTTATTAAATGAAATTAATAAAACAAAGAATTCTCATATAGTGACGATTGAAGACCCGGTAGAATATGTTTTAAAAGCGGAAAAAGCAATCATCTCTCAAAGGGAATTAGGTGGAGATACTCTTGATTTTAAAATGGCATTGAGATCATGTTTACGTCAGGACCCAAATGTGGTGTTTGTGGGCGAAATGCGTGATTTGGAATCAATACAGTCGGCTTTGACAATTGCAGAAACTGGTCATTTAGTTTTTTCGGTATTACACACAAATTCGGCGGCTCAAACTATCGATAGAATTGTAGATGTATTTCCAGAAGAAGCTAAAGGTCAAGTAAAAATTCAATTAGCTTCAGTGTTGACGGGAGTGATATCTCAGAGGTTGTTGCCAGCAAATGGTGGAGGAAGAGTTCCAGCCTTTGAAGTTTTAATGGTAAATTCGGCAGTAAGGAATATTATTCGTGAAGGCAAGACATTCATGCTTGATAATGTAATCCAAACTAGTGCAAATTTGGGAATGGTAACTTTAGATTCATCTTTGGCAAAATTAGTGAAAGATGGTTTGATATCTGAGGAAGTGGCTCTGAATTATGTTAATAATGTAGTTGATTTTCAAACTAAATTGAGAAAATAATTATGAAATTTGTTTATAAAGCGAGAGATTGGAACGGAAAATTGGTGAAAGGGATGGTAGATTTTCATGATAAAGGCGAAGTGATTAGTTCGATTAAAGATACTGGTTTGGTCCCTATTTCAGTAGATGAAATAAAACAAACTTGGTTTAGTGAATTTTATAAAAATACTTTTAGTCGGATTAATTTAAAGCAAATTTCAACTTTTACTCGTCAGTTGTCAACAATGATGAATTCTGGTTTACCATTAACCGATTCTTTGTCTTTATTAAAAAATCAAATGTCTCGAAATGGACTGATGTATGAAGTAATCGATCATGCATTGGCTATGGTTCAAGGTGGGCGAAGTTTGGCAGATGGATTAGAAAAGTATAAGAAGTATTTTGGTGAGGCTTACATTGCGTCAGTAGATGCTGGTGAAGAAGCGGGTGTGTTGGATGAAGTTATGACAAAGTTGGCTGACACTATGGAAAAACAGAATGATTTTCAGGGGAAGGTTAAAGGGGCAATGATTTACCCAGTGATTGTGGTAATTGGAATGATAGCAGTAATTATTATTATGATTATTTTTGTAATTCCAAAACTGTTGGGTTTGTATAGTGATTTTGGATCAGAGATGCCGGCATCAACTAAGTTTTTGATGTCAATGTCGAATTTTTTTAATAAGTTTTGGTATGTTTTGGTAATAATATTTGGAGGTATTTTTGCGGTATTTAAAGTTGGAGTAACTAATCCAACTTTTAAATTGAAGTGGGACACATTAAAGTTAAAAATTCCAATTATGGGTGAATTGACCAAGAAAAATATATTGGCGTCAACTATTAGAACAATGTCGATGTTACTGTCGGCGGGCATTCCTTTGGTTGAAGCATTAAGAATTGTTTCTAATGTCGCTGGAAATAGTCTTTTTTATAATTCTTACCAACAAATTGCTGAGAGGGTTCAAAAAGGTTTTTCGATTGCTAATTCATTTGAAGAAACTGGAATTTTTCCAGTAATTGTGAACCAAATGGTAGCAACTGGTGAGGCGACAGGTAAATTGGATGAGGTTTTGTTAAAAGTAGCTGATTATTTTGCAAGTGAGGCGGAACAATCGGTCAAAGCTTTAACATCGGCGATAGAACCATTAATTATGATAGTGCTTGGTTTAGGTGTGGCATTTTTGATGGTGGCGGTCGTAATGCCAATTTATAACTTGACATCACAATTTTAGTGGTAAATAATGATTCTAAGGAAGTTAATATTTTTTAAAAAAATGAACAAATTTAGGCAAAAGGGTTTTACCTTAGTGGAATTGTTAATCGTTATCGCGTTAATCGCTATTTTGTCAGTGGCGGTATTGGCAACTATCAATCCAATTGAACAGTCGAATAAAGCAAAAGATTCAACGACTCAAAATGATGCGGCTGAAGTCTTGAATGCTTATGAAAGATATTATGCGGCTCAAGCCTCTTACCCTTGGGTTGATGTAGCTTCTACTGCAACCAAAGTTGATTCGGCAATTTCTCTTAATAGTTCGATGGCTGGATTTGGTTTGTGTACGGTGACAGCTGGGGTGGCGGCTCCAACTGATTTGTGTGCTCCGAAAACTAGTCAGGGTTTATTGTTGAGTACAACTGAGTTGAAGGATTCTTTTTTGGAAAAAAATTATACAAAGCTTTCAACTAACCCCGCAGCTCTTCCATCATACACAGACATGCTTTATTTAGTTAAAGAGCCAGTGGGTACTGGTAATTCAATTCATTTGTGTTTTATTCCTAAAGCAAAAGCTAATAGAACTTCAAACTCTAAATTGAAAGTATTGTTCACTTCTGGTAATACTACAGCTGTTCCTGATACTTATGCTGATGCTACTACTGCTGATTTTGTAGGTGGCTATCCAGATGCAACTAAATGGGATTTTCTTACTCCAGCTAAGTCTTTATTTAAATGTGTTCCTTAATTTTAAAGGATTGATTTAAACTTAAGCCCCTCCGAAAGGAGGGGTTTTTGGTGGAGGTCAATCTCCCCCTAACCCCCTCTTTCACAAGAGGGGGAAATTATTTAGAATAGCTTATGGAAATTTGGCTAATATTGATGATTTTTGTTTTGGGATTGTGTTGTGGTAGTTTTGTAAATATGTTGGTGTATCGGACAGCGGTGGAATATGAGCTAATTAGGTCTAAAGGTATAAAGAAAAATAAAAAGGATTCTTTTTTAAAAATGCTGGGAGGAAGATCGTTTTGTGATAGTTGTGGAAAACAGTTGGATTGGTATGAAAATATACCAGTAATTTCTTGGGTGTGGCAAAAAGGGAAAACAAAATGTTGTCAGAAAAAATTATCAATCCTCTACCCTATTACTGAAGTAGTGACAGGAATGTTATTTTTAATTTTTAATTTTAAATTTGGAATTTTTAATCAATTTCAAAATTTAAATTTTCAAACGGTAATTTATTTTTTGGTTGGTTTAGTAGTAATTACTTTTTTGGTGTTTAGTACGGTGTTTGATTTGAAATATATGATATTGCCTGATTTTTCTACAGTTATTTTAATTATCAGTTCCTTATTGTTATGGCTTATTAACAACCGAGGAGATTGGAATTATTTTTTGGCGGCAGTTGGAGCTAGTGGATTTTTGGGTTTGTTGCACTTTTTTACAAAAGGGAGAGGAATGGGGTTAGGTGATGTTAAATTAGCTATATTTATGGGTTTATTTTTAGGTGGTCAAAAAACTATTTTGGCTTTTTATATAGCTTTTATTTTTGGAGCATTGATTAGTTTAATATTGATGATTTTAAAAAAGGCTAATAAAAAAACTTTGGTACCCTTTGGTCCATTTTTGATTTTAGGGACAATAGTAACTTGGTTTTGGGGCGATGAGATTTTTAGTTTTTCAGCCTTTCAGTTTTTCAGATAACTAAACCCACCCCTGTCTGCCGGCAGGCAGGCTACCCTCCCTTGAAAAGGGAGGGCTTAATAGTAAAATTAGATTAGGGTTTATGAATAAAAAAAATGGTTTTACTTTAGTAGAGTTACTGGTAGTAATGGCTATTGTTGTGAGTTTGGCGGTAATGTTAGTAGGGATAATTAATCCAGTGGCAATGGTAGCAAAAGCGAGAGACTCGCAGCGTAAAAGTGATTTGGTTAAAATCAAGAAAGCTTTTGAGGAATATTTTAATGATAAAGGATATTATCCGTTAACTACTGATTTGCAAACGTGGAATGTGACCAGTAACTGTGATAAAAATATTAGTGACTTAACTAAATACTTGGATAAATGGCCGTGTGATCCTAAGGGAAGTATTTATACGATAATTTCTGAGGATAATTGGTTTAAAGCAGTAACTAATTTGGAAAACAAGAAAGACGAAGATATTCCGACTGGTTGGTATGATAGTGGTACTTACTCAGCTTCGGCCTTTAATAAGGACAGTGTAAACTATGGTGTATCAAGTAGTAATGTTTTATGGTACGAAGGCGATGCAATGTGTGATCTTAGTGTTTGCCGTCTTGCAGATTGTAACTCGCCACCCGGTAATACCTGTGATGAGAAGGTTAACCCAGGTGGATGTTATTTCTTAAGTAAGAGAGGAATTTGTAATGACCCTCTTTGTAAAGTAAAGTGTTGCGGTGTTGGTTGTATTGAGTGATTTTTTTGTTTAGAATCGGTTAATGAAAAATAAAGGTTTAGTCGTAGAAATGGTTCTGATTGTTTTAGTTTTGGGATTTTTGGGGTGGTTTACAGCCGGGCAATTTTCTTTAGCTGAAGCGAAATCACGAGATGTGGAGCGTAAATCAGAATTACATGAAGTTTCAAAAGCAATTAGACTTTATTATAAAGATTACGGTAAATTACCGTCAGAAAGTTTGATTAATTCACTTTGGGGTAAAGAGTGGAAAGATGGGGATTATGTTTATATGAAAATGATTCCCAAAGAAGATTATTTAAAGGATAAAGAATATTGTTATCAGGTAAGTGAAGATGGTAAGAGTTTTTATTTATTGACTGATTTGGAAAATAAAGGTGATGTTGATTGTTCGAAAACATTATGGACTTGCGGTAAAGGACAGTATTGTTATCGTGATGTATTAACGGCTGATGAAACAATAAATTGATTAAGTAAAGATTGTAGTTGGATTTTTTTTTAGCTAGAATGATTTAGTGAGAATTTATAAAAATGGTTTTAGTTTAGTTGAGCTAGTAGTGTCTTTGACAATAATTTTATTGTTGACTGGCATTGGAGTAACGACGTTTTCTGGTTTGATGAAATCAAAGAAAGTGAGTACAGTTAGAAGTGAGCTGGCGTCTTGGTTGAGTCTATCGAGGAATTTGGCAGTTACGGGTCAGTTACCAAACAAAGATTTAGGATTGAAGTTTGTTAGAGTTACTTTTTCGAATAATCAATTTGTGATTGAAGGTGTTGATAATGCTCAACCACCAAACTCACCAATGTTTGTGACAAAAACATTTAGTAATGATTTGGATGTTGATGATGTAACTATTTCTATAACTAATAATAATGTGGGAATTAGTTCTTTTGGTTTTAATAAAGGCTCAGGGAGGTTGTTAGATATAGGAGGAACGATGATTGATGGTCCAGTAAAAATTTTAATTTCATCTGGTGGAGTAGGCACTTCGTTAACTATTAATGATTTAGGAATAATTAATGAAAAATAATCGGGGTCAGAGTGTAGTAGAAATTATATTTTCTATTGGAGTAATAGCTATAGTGATAGTGGGGGTAATAACTTTAGTCGTTAATGTGTTAAATGTGAAAAATACTTCTTTAAAAAGAAAAAAAGCGACGGAGTTAGTAGATATTGTGGTTGAAGATTTAATTCAGAAAAAGAAAACAGACCCGGAAAATTTTTGGTTACTATCCCCTATTGGAGAAACTTCGGTTAATGATTTTAATGGGTATATTTATACGGTTGGTTTTACAGAGGTTTCTGGTAGTGGTTGTCGAAGCGATATTAATGATTGTGCTAATGCAGTAATAAACGTAACTTGGGGAGATGAAAGTTTGTCAGTGACTAGATTTTTTTCTAGGAGAGGTTAGAATTAGTTAAGTTATAAAGTTGAAAGTTATAAAGTTGAAAGTTATAAAAACTGGTTTTAGCTTAGTGGAATTGTTGGTAGTGATTTCGATTATTGCGGTTTTGTCAGCAGTGTTAATGGTTAATTTTGTGGGAACCAGAGAAAGATCTAGGGATTCTCAAAAGATACAAGATTTGAATAGTCTGAAAGGGGCGTTAAGAATGTATTACAATGATAAACAGCAATATCCTGTTGAGTCTGGTGAGTGTACAGCAAAATTATCTTCATATTTAAAAACGGATTATTTCCCTGGCATAGGGGCAACTATCCCAGGATGTACCTATGAGTCGACTGATGGTAATACGTTTGTTTTGAAAGTGACATTGGATAGTGGTGCTGGTAACGATGATATTGATTCTCAATTAAAATGTGGTCTATCAGAACAGGTAGACAAACTTTATGCTGTTTGTGCAAAATAAGTTATAAAATTGAAAGCAATAAAGCTGAAAGTGAAAAGCGAAAGAATAATAAATTCTGCAAAGCAGAATGAAAAAAAAGGTTTTACTTTGGTGGAGTTGTTGGTGGTAATTTCAATTATTGCTGTTTTAACAATGGTAACTATGGGTAGTTTTGTGGAATCACAGAAAAAATCAAGAGATGGCGCCAGAAAAACCAATTTAAAATCTTTATCTGAGGCCATTAATTTATATTATGCGGATACCGGATCTTTTCCTCCGTCGATAAGTTTTGGTAGTGATTTGGTGAGGACTGATGGAACGATTTATATGAAGAAAACTCCGAGTGAAAAATCTTCTGGAGTAAGTCTGCTCCAGTATACAGTTTCGTCGACTAGAAAGTCTTTTAAACTCTATACTAATTTAGAAAATGATAGTGATAAAGATTGTACTTGTTATTTAACAACGAGTGGAAAAACTCCTACTTGTTCTAGTTTAAATTACACAATTACTAAAGGTTGTGGATATATTATTAGTAGTCCAAATATTTTACCAACAGGAGATTTGCTGTAGTATGAAAAAGAAACAGTTAGGGTTTACATTAGTGGAATTAATGATTTCAATATCAATTATTGCGATTTTATCGGTGGTTTTATCAATGAGTTTCTCAAAAGCTCAAAAAGATGGCCGAGATAGAAGAAGAGTAGATGATTTAAAAGCAATTCAAAATGCAGCAGAACAATATTATTCTTTGAGTGGTGGTTATCCAACATCAGCATATTATGCAGCTGGTCAGAAATGGACAGCTAGCGGTCAAACTGTTTTAGAAAGTTATCCAAAAGATCCAAAGAGTACTGGAAGTTATGTTTATAAAACCGTTGGTACTGTAAACACGTCGACTTATTGCGTCTGTGTTGCGGTTGAGAATCCAAATAATGCGAATGCAGCTATAAATGGTACTACTTGTGATTTGAATTCTCAGGGTGGTTATTTCTGTATTAAAAATCAACAATAGATTAGTAATTTAGTAATTAGCTAGTAGTAAATAGCAAAATAAAATGAAAAAAAATAATAAAGAGTTTGGGTTTACATTATTTGAATTGTTAGTGAGTATTTCGATTATTGCAGTAATGACAGCGGTGGCAGTGGTAAGTTTTGGAGGGATGAACAAAAAAACCAGGGATACAAGAAGAACTTCTGATGTAGAGAAGATCAGAGTAGCTTTGGAGTCTTACAAACAAATAAATGGATCTTATCCAACTGCTTTATCAACTTTAGTGAGTGGTGGGTTTTTGGATAAAACACCAACTGACCCTAAAACCAATAATTCTTATAGTTATACATTAGATTCCAACTCTTCTTATCATGTTTGTGCGACAGTGGAGTTGGTGGGCTCGACAACTCCAAACCCTTCACCATCTTGCACAGGTAAACCAAGTGATTACTCTGGTTATTATCGGGCAACTCAACCTTAGTTAAATAAAAATGAAAAAGAAAAGATCGGGTTTTACTTTAGTAGAAATAATGGTGGTGGTCTCGTCTGTGGGGGTAATTATGATGATTGTAGCAGGAACAATTTTACAAACCATGAAAGCTCAGAACAGAAGTGAAGGTTTGTCTCGTTTGTTTGATGAAGGAAATAGAATTTTGTCTGAGTTGAGGAGAAATGTATTTAATAGTACTGATAAGATTGTTTGTTCGAGTGATAATTTATCAATTGGATTAACTAATTTAACTGATGGAATAGGAACAAGTTTAATTTGTAATTCAATTTCAACAGTTAATAGTATTGCTTCGGCTTCTGGGGCAAAAGTGAAAAACTTAAATGCGACAGATATTAATATAGTTAATTGTAATCAATTCGTGGTTTGTACTTTGGATCCTGGAACAACTAAAATATCAGCGGTAACATTTAATTTCGGAATTGGGACAACAGTATCGGGAGTGGGGGTAACTCAAAATTTTTCGACGACATTGAGTACAAGAAACTAGCTTATTTGTATCCCCTACTCTTTTTAGTTATCATAGTTTATGATGCAAAAAATTAGCTTACCAGTGTTAATTACAGTGATGTGTATACTGGTTGGAACAGTGGTAGGATTAGGATTTTTAAATAAAGGATATTTGTCAAAAATTTTTACCAAAAAGACGACTGTTCAGAAAACAGAAGAAGTTAAAATTACTAGAACTGATTATAGTCAGATAGCTAGAAAAACTTTGGATTGGATCGATAAACAACGAGGTGATGATGGTTGGTATATTTTAGAACGAGGTTGTGATTTTAAAGCTAAAACTTGCGATGTAGTTTGGAATAATACTGAAGGTAATAAAGATGGCTTAATTGCTACTTGGGCTAGGTTTAATTTTTATAACCAAACCAAAGATCCGAAAGATTTAGAAATAGTTAAAAGCGATATTAATAAGTTTTACGAAAAATATCCAAATGGTGTCGATAATACTCTTTGGATTTGTAAAATAACTTATGATATGTGGCAATCAAATTTATTTGACCAGACGACTAAAGATAAATTGGAAAAGATTTGTTTTAACTCGCAATTCCCTACCCCAGAAGAAGTAAAAGAATATTGGGATGGAGGAAAAATCGAAGAAGTTAAAAAAATAGGAGATAAAACTAACACTTGGGAAAAATGGGATGAATATGTAATTTCTCTTAGAGGGTTTGACTCAAATGTAGCTTATTCGACTGATTTTTTATACCGATATAGATGGCATAAAGATAAAAACGATTTGGAATTGGCCAAAAAATATTTTGATGTAACGAGTGGAGTTTATAAGGATGAAACTTTTGGTTTAGAAAATACTTGTTTGTTGGGTTTATCAGCTGTGGATATGATTCAGTTTGATGTAGACAAAGATGCTAATTTAGAGTATTCAACAAATCTCTATAAAATGACAGTTGGTACTATTGAAAACCAAAGAAAATATGTAAATAGTATTTGTGGTTTGTTTGCTAAACAACTGTGGCTTGAAAATAATGAAAATCTGTATATTAGAGGTTTGGAGTTTAATAATCAGATTTTAACTAGTTTTAATTTAGATGGGGCAATGAATAAGGTTGTTTCAGATAATGGTTTTTTTGGCTCTGTTTATGGTAGTGTTTCTAGATTAAAAGGGGTATTGGATAATGCTCTAATAGTGGAGTCTTTGAGAAATTAGATTTGTTTTTTATTTTTAATGGTGGTTTTGGGGAATTGTTTATTAGTAAGTGATAAATATGTTGTGTATGTATTAGATATGTATAAATTACTATGAGATAATAAATATATTGACATTTTAGGTTTAGATAACTATAATACTTTTAATATTATAGGTTCTCTAAAACTTAAATAAATGACAGAAAGAGATAATGGAAATTCAGATGTTCGGCAGGGGTTTAGTGAAAAAACTAAGATTTTGGTTGCTAAAGGTTTGGTAGCGGTAACACTTTTGACTGGTGCACCTGGTGTAAAAGCAGAAGAAACTCCGGCTCCAGCTAATCCAAACGCAACTCACCCAGCTGAATCTGGTGACGCTAATCTTGGAGATAATTTTCCTAATACAATAGAAGGTTATACTCCGGCTCCAGGAAATCCAATGGAAAATGAAGTTGTTTACCCAACA
>CAYRYK010000002.1:0-1742 GCA_964428535.1 uncultured Gammaproteobacteria bacterium
CAAGGTTATTTAATTTCTCCAATAGTCGATTTAAATAATAGTATTGGTTTGTCTCAGTTATCTTATGTCAAAAGTTTATTATCTGGAACGTCTGTCAAAATCCAATTCCGTTCATCTAGTACTCAAAATGGTTTAGCTACAGCCGAATGGGTTGGTCCAACTGGATCTGGAAGTTACTTTACTGGTGACACTTCAGATATCTCCAATGTTAGCTTACAACGTTACCTGCAATATAAAATCACTTTAGAAAGCTCAAATATATCATCTACTCCAACATTTTCTAGTCTCGCTCTTAGTTACAACGCTTATGCTTCATCAGGGTTTTTGATTACCTCACCATTCGACACTGAATCGGCTGAAAGTTTAATTTCCAATGTTTCCTGGATTAAAAGCACCCCAACTAATACCTCCATCAAAATGCAAATTAGAAGTGCTTCTTCACTTGATGCTCTTTCTTCAAAAGATTGGCTTGGATCAGACGGGACATCATCTACTTATTTCACTAATAATTTAGGCGAAGATACACCAGCATCGCTTCGTGATGGTTCAGCCGATCGTTGGGTCCAATACAAAATTATTTTAGCTACTGACGATACCTCGGTCACCCCAACTCTTTACGATTCCACTTTAACTTATGTGGTTAATGCCCCGCCACAATTTGACACCACCTACGGTACCAACGGTTTTAGTGTTACTCGTGGTAGTACTCCTGGTATTTTAAATTTTTCTTACAAAGTTAGAGATCCTGATACTAACCAAGGTTCAACTGCTAATCAATATAAACTTTGGCCAGTTTTTCAATACACCTTAGATAATGGTGACAATTGGACTACAATTTCTCCAGATCAGCTTTCAGGATACGACAGTGATAATAACCTATCTTTAGGTGATACTTCAACATATGTTGAAGGTACTACCACTTGGGATGCCACCACTGCCTTGGCCAACACTTACGGTACCATGAAAATTAGAATTGTTATTGATGACCATGAAGCGGCCAATAATACCGCTACAGTTACCTCCGATGCTTTTATTTTTGACAATAAAGCTCCGACTGTCGGTACTGTTGAAGGTGGTGGTTCAGGAATAAATATTAATCATAATCAAACTACATCTTTAGCTCTCGACAAAACTAACAATCGTAATGTTACCTTATATTTCAGTGCTTCCGATGATTCTGCTCTGCAGCTTCGTTATTCTGATAGTGCTTCGTTTACTGGAGCCAGCTATCAAAATTATGTCTCTTCTGTTGGTTATACTTTACCCTCAGTCGACGGTTCCAAACGAGTTTATGTTCAATTCAAAGATGCTTATGGTAACGAGTCATCTGTCTATTCTGATGTTATTCAACTTGATACTACTGCTCCTACTGTCGGCAATCTTTATATTCAAGATGTCACTAATTTCAATACTAATGAATATCGTTTATTTATCAATTGGCCAAAAAGTACTGACATCGATTGGAAAAATTACAAAATCTATCGGATGATAGATAATGGTTCCTATGATCTTTTAAATACTATTACCAATGTTAATAGTAATTACATTCTTCAAGATAATCTTGACAGTACTAAAACTTATTCTTACAAAATTACTAGTACTGACGATTTATCCAATGAATCAATTGGTTCAACTATTACCCAATCAGCTTGGGGAAATTCATCTGATGTTATTGCTCCAACTGTTTCTAATATTCAAACTTCCAACAAAACCACCAATTCTATTACTATCTCGTGGACTAC
>CAYRYK010000002.1:1842-4465 GCA_964428535.1 uncultured Gammaproteobacteria bacterium
CCATCTACTGTCTATTACTATCGTGTCCGCACTAAAGATTTAAGTAATAACGAAACCATTGGTGTTGGTTCTTCTTTTGTTACCGCCGATGACCCAAATGATTTAACTGCTCCCGCTATTTCCAATATTACTACCGGTGAACCACATCAAAATACGGTCACTATTACTTGGACTACCAATGAAGTTTCTAGTTCAATTATTGGTTACAGTCAGGATTTAAATTTCACTCAAGAACAGGGGAATTCCATTATGACCACCAATCATTCTGTTACTTTAGTTGGCCTTCAACCAGGAACTACTTATTATTTTAAAGTTAAATCAACCGATCCTTCGGGAAACTTAGCTTATGATAATAATTCTAGTCAAGGTTACCAGTTTTCTACTGCTGCTGGCAACGCCACTCCAATTATTTCTTCCAACCAAATCAAAAATGTCGCTACTTCTTCAGCCGATATTTATTGGGAAACTGATGTTGACACCAATTCTTATGTTGAATATGGTCTCGATGAAGCTTATGGTATTTGGGCTGGTCTCAATAATACTGTCAAAAATCATACCGTTTCTCTCAGTGGTCTTCTTTCTGGTGCCACCTATAATTTCCGTGTTCGTTCTAGTTCCGGTAATGCTGAAGCCGTTTCTTCCAATTTCACTTTAACCACTCAAAGTATTGCTGTCACCACTCCTGTCTCTGTTGGTGAAACTGAATCAACTTCTACCGATCCTAGTGAACAAACTGTTTTAGACAAAATCAAAAATGGTACCGCTGATTTTGTTAAAAAAGTTTTAGACATTATTCCCGACACTTCTATTTCCGAAGATGATTTCGTTGATAAAATGACTGCTTTAGCTCCAAAAATTGTCTCTTCGCCATCAATTACTTCCGGCAATATTACTGTTGACCCAGGTGTTGATAAAATTACTATTTCTTGGACCACCGACAAAAAATCGAATTCTGTTGTCGTCTACACTCCAGAATCAAATTATGATGCTGGTAATACTAATGCTTATGCTTCAGAAGTTGGCAATTACGATGAAAAAGTTACCTCACATTCAGTTGATGTCACCAATCTTAACCCTAATACCACTTATCACTACAAAGTAAAATCAAAAACCGAATATGGGAATTGGACCGAAAGTCAGGATTATTCTTTCACTACTTTAGCCATCAATTCTGAAGTTCGCGACCTTCGTTTCGCTAAAGTTGGCCAAAATTCTATTACTGCCGATTGGTCCACCTCTTTTGAATCTCGAGCCATGATTGAAGTTCTCGATGTTTTAAGTGGTAAAACTTTAGTTAAAACCGAAGAACAAGGATTTAATCGTGATCACAAATTTACCACCGATCAACTCCAAAATTCCACCAATTATCAACTCAAAATTACTACCGTTGCCAAAGATGGTACTATCTCCGATCCTTCAGTTTATCCTTTTTCTACTTCTACTAGTACCGAACCTCCGGTCATTTCTAATGTTCGTATTTCCAACGCTCTCATTTCTGGTGCCGTCGAACAAGTCCAAACTATTATTTCGTGGAAAACCGACAAACCTTCAACTTCCAGAATTGTTTACAACGAAGGTATGGGTACCGACTTCAATCAAAATACTAACTTAGATAAATCATTAGTTACTGATCATGTTGTCGTGACTACTAATCTAAAAACCGGCAAAGTCTACAAATTCAAAGTTGAAAGTATTGACGCTGCCAAAAATACTACCTTATCTAAGGAATTTTTAATCATGACTCCAAAAGCTCAAGAGTCAGTTCTCAATTTAATTATCAACAATTTCACCTCATCTTTTTCATTCATTACCAAAGGCAAAAAATGAAACCCATAGTCGAAGTCAAAAATCTTAACGTTATTTATAACCTTGGCAAAGTTAATGAATATACTGCTCTCAAAAATATTAATCTTGAAATTTATCCCGGTGAGTACGTTACTTTTTTTGGTCCCTCTGGTTGTGGTAAATCCACCCTTCTTTACACTATTGCCGGTCTCGAATTTCCTACTAGTGGTGAAGTTATTGTTAATCAACAAAATACTAAACAATTAAATAAACAAGAATTAGTTAATTTTCATCGCTACACTGTTGGTATGGTTTTTCAGGCTTATTATCTAATCCCACACCTAAATATTTTAAATAATGTTTTATTACCTCAAATTTTTGCTCAAGCCGACATTTCCAAACGACTTGCCAAAGCTCATGAACTCATGACTCGTTTTGGTATCGATACTCTAGCCAAACGTAAACCAGCCCAACTCTCTGGTGGTCAACAACAACGGGTGGCTATCGCTCGGTCTTTGGTTAACGATCCGGTTATTCTTTTGGCCGATGAGCCAGTCGGCAATCTTGATTCCAAAAATTCCGAAATCGTCTTGAAATTAATTGATGATATTCATCAAAAAGAAAAAAAGACCATTATTCACGTTTCTCACAACCCCAAAGATCTTCAATTTTCCGATCGCATTTTTTACATGAAAGACGGCCAGATCGAAAGTGTGGTTCAAAACAAAAAAACCATTGCTACTCCCACTATTCCAGAAAATAGTGATTCCGAAACTGCTGCTATTCAAAAAGCTTATCCATATCTCGATAATTCCCAAATTGAGGCCAAATTAATTCT
>CAYRYK010000002.1:4565-13368 GCA_964428535.1 uncultured Gammaproteobacteria bacterium
TTTGGTTACGGTCTTCAAGCCAGTTTATTACAAAAAATTACTACTACCGACTCTTTACTCAGTCTTGATGTTATGTCTCCTGACACTGAATTAATTAAACTTAACCAAGATACTCTCGACAAAATTAAAAAAGTTGAACATGTTGAAACTATTAGTCCTTACGTCGCTTATCCTGGCAATTTAACTCTCGAAAGTTTAACTTCCGAGGCTATGGTCAATCTTATTGATAAAAATTATTTAAATTTTGAAGGTATTACTCCAAAATTCGGCAAAACTTTTTCCGATACCGACGCCAATAAAATTATTGTTAACAATGCCATTTCTGATCTTTTTAATGTTAAACCCGAAGAATTAGTTGGTAAAAAAATCAAAGTTACTGTTTTTATCCCAGACGAAACCGCCGAAGATTCTTCCAATCAATTAAAATCAATTGAACTTGATAAAGAGTTTGAAATTATTGGAGTTATTGAAGACAATAACACTCAAGGTTATCTTTTTATTCAAAATAAAGACGTTCCTAATCTAACCGTTTCTTCCTATAGTTCGGTTAAAGTCAAAGTTGATAGTGAATCAAATCTTAAAACTGTTCGTGACAACCTCACCACTATGGGGTTTTTGGTTTCTGCCCTCTCCGACACCATCGATCAAGCTAATCAAATTTTTGGCATTATCCAAATAATTTTAGGTATTTTTGGTACTGTTGCCTTAATCGTTGCGGCTATTGGTTTGATTAATACTATGACCATTTCTCTTCTCGAACGCACCAACGAAATTGGAGTTATGCGAGCCATTGGTGCTTCGCCGGGTGATATTATGTGGTTATTTTTAGGTGAATCATGGATGATTGGTCTCCTTGGTGGTGTTTTTGGTATTGCCTTAGGTGTGGCTATTAGTCAAGTTTTTCAATTTATTATCAATCTTATTTCCAAAAGTTTTGGTGGTGAAGCCCTAAATTTATTTGCCTATCCTCTTTGGTTTATTTTCTTTATCATTATTCTCTCCAGCTCTGTCGGTCTTATTGGTGGTTTCTTTCCCGCTCGTCGTGCCTCCAAGCTCAATCCTCTCGACGCCCTCAGATATAAATAAATTTTATTTTTCTTTACATTAATTCAAAAAAGAATCATAATTGGGTTGAGCATTTATAAATTATTCTTCTTATGAAAAAATGTAAGTCATGTCAGTCCGAGATCGATGATAAAGCTAAAAAATGTCCCAATTGTCAAACCGATCAAAGAAATTGGTTTTCTAGACACAAAATTTTAACTGTAATTTTAGCCCTTATCATTTTTTCCCTTATTAATGGTGCCAACAGTCAAAAAGGTTCATCTACTACTAGCACCACCACCAATAATATTGTCCAAAACAAAGAAACTACCCCTACTGTTGAACCTACTACTGATCCCAATCCTCATTTTTCAGATGGCACTCTTGAAGTTGGTAAAGATATTCAACCAGGAACTTACCGAACCAGACAATCATCCTCTGGTTGTTATTATGCCCGTTTAAGCGGTTTTGGTGGATCAATTGACGAAATTCTTGCTAATGAAAATACTGACTATCCGACAGTTGTTACTATTGGCAAAACTGATAAAGGTTTTAAATCCACTAGATGTGGTGTTTGGACCCAGGATTTATCACAAATTACTCAAAGTAAAACTAGTTTCGGTGACGGTATTTTTATTGTTGGCACTGACATCGAAGCAGGAAAATACAAAAATACGGCCAGTGATGGTTGCTATTATTCACGTCTTCGAGGTTTTGGCGGTACTATCAGTGACATCATTTCCAATGAAAATACCGACGATCAGGTCATTGTCACTATTTCTGCTAGCGACAAAGGCTTTAAATCCAGTCGTTGCGGCACTTGGACCAAAATATAATTTGTCGGGCATTGCCGGACGAAACTTTAGTGAAGTCGGGAATACAGGATTCGAACCTGCAACCTCATGCACCCCATGCATGCGCGCTAGCCAATTGCGCCAATCCCCGAATTAGTATCAAGTATTTAGTATTAAGTATTTAGTATAAAACATTATCTCTAAACACTCTCAGACTTGACGTATTTTAATAAAGAATTAATTAATTTACCAACAGTAACTGATTGATTAGCTATTTCTTTAAAAACATTTTTATCAATATATCCAACATCTTTTGCTATTAATAGTTGGTTTTGAACTTCAGTTAAAGAACCTAATGATAAATAATAAAATTGTTTCTTTTCTAAATTTGATCTTCTAGAAAAACCTTCAGCAATATTTGATGATATAGAAACACTCGCTCTTTTAATCTGATCAGTTAATCCAAATAATTCATCTTTTGGGAAATTTTTTTGTGATTTTATAAATCATTAAAACCAATTTATGTGATTCTTTCCAAGCAATCAAATCAGTAAAAGACTTAATTTTATCCATTAAATCAATTTTATACCAAATACTTAATACCAGATACTAAATACTACAAGAAACACCTTCGGTGTTTCTTCGTGTTTTGATACCTTGACTCAAGTGGCTTAAAGCTGATATCACTATATTGTTAACTTAAAAATATAAATTTATGAAAAAGAAAAAAGAAATTCAAAAAGGTGCTGCTGCCGGTGCTAATCAAAGTCAGAAAAACGAAGCTATTCGCGTTGCTATGGAACAAATTACCAAAGCTTTTGGTGATGGAGCCATTATGAAAATGGGGGAAAAACAGGCCGATATGTCTATTGAAGTTATTCCTACTGGTTGTTTACCTCTCGATATTGCTTTAGGTGTTGGCGGTTTACCTCGTGGTCGTATCACTGAAATTTTCGGACCAGAAGCCTCTGGTAAAACTACTGTCTGTCTTCATGTTGTTGCTGAAGCTCAAAAAATGGGCGGTACCTGTGCCTTTATCGATGTCGAACATGCTCTCGATCCTCTTCGTGCTGCCACTGTCGGGGTTAATCTAGACAATCTTTTAATATCTCAACCAGATAATGGTGAACAAGCTCTCGAAATCGTCGAAACTTTAGTCCGATCAAATGCTGTTGATGTTATCGTTATTGATTCTGTTGCCGCTTTAGTTCCCAAAGCCGAAATTGAAGGTGAAATGGGGGATTCTATGATGGGTGTTCAAGCTCGTCTCATGTCTCAAGCTCTCCGTAAACTTACCGGTGCTATTTCCAAATCGAAAGCCGTAGTTATTTTTACCAATCAAATTCGCCAAAAGATTGGCGTTATGTTTGGTAATCCTGAAACTACTCCTGGTGGTTTAGCCCTCAAATTTTACGCTTCAGTTCGTATTGATTTACGCAAAATTGCCAACATCAAAACTTCTTCTGGTGACGCTATTGGTTCTCAACACCGTGCTCGCATTATCAAGAATAAAGTTGCTCCTCCATTCAAAGAAGCCGAATTCGATATTATGAATACCGAAGGCATTTCTATTTATGGCGGTTTAGTCGATTTAGCTGTTCAACACGGATTAGTTACCAAGGCTGGCGCTTTCTTCAAAGTTGGCGATCAAAACATTCAAGGTCGTGAAGGTGCTAAAAAATTCTTTAAAGAAAATCCCAAAATTGCCAAAGAATATCGCGATAAAATTTGGGATAAAATCAAATCTGCCACAGAATCGGGAGAAACTACCAATGCTTCTTCAAATTCTGAAGACGAAGAATAATGTTGGTCTTAACTAATATCAAAACTAGTCGAGTGCCTAATCGGGTCAATCTGATTTTCTCTGACGACTCATATTTACCGTTTTTTATCGATGATGTCGTTAAACTCTCTTTGCAAAAAAATCAGACTATCGATGAAGAAAAATTTTCTCAAATAATTTCTGTCGCTTTATTTTATTTGGGTCGTGAATATGCCCTTCGTCAAGTTGCTATTTCTCCCAAAACTCAAAAAATAATTTCTCAAAAATTAAAGCTATTTTTTCTCAAAACTGACCGAAAATACAAACATTTTGTTGGTTTTAGACCTGATCAAATAATTTCTACTATTGTTGACGATTTAAATTCCAAAAATCTCCTCAACCAGAATGATTTCATCAAAAGTTTTGCGGCCAAAAATCATCGTAAATCGGCTAATCAAATTAAATTTCTTCTCTCTCAAAAAGGTGTTGATGTCTCTAATCTGAAATTAGAAAAAACCAATGATCTTGATTCAATCAAACGAATTTTGGCCAAAAAACGGGTTAATCGTGAAATTTTATCTGACTTTCAGGCAAAAAATAAATTATACGCTTCACTTTTTCGCCAAGGATTCGATATTTCCGATATTAAGGCTGCAATTGACGATTACCTCTCGTTACAGTAAAATATACTGATTTCATTTTAAACTTATTAATCATTAATTTAATTTTTAAACTTTTTACTTAAACACACTTTTATGTTTTCTTGTCTTTTGATTTCCTAAAAAACCTGCCACGGTTGTGTCGTAAAAAGTAAAAGTATTGGAGGATTCATGTTAGATTTTTTCTTGACTAAGGTCAAAGGGTTATTTTCTTCACCTACAACTGCTACTCAAAAACCAGTTGTCAAAAAAGAAGCCGTTAAAGTTACTAAAGAAGCTGTTAAAGAAGTTGCCACTGCTGAAACTGATGATAAAAATCGGGTCGTTTTTAGCCCCGCCAAACCAGTTTCTCAACCTGCAGCCCAACAACCGGTAGCTCAGCCATCAATTTCCAAAGAGGAAATTGATCGAGCCAATGCTCAAGCTCAAGCTATTCTTCAAAATGCCAAAAAAGTTGAAGCTGATGCCAAAACTAAAGAAGCTGAAATTTTTCAACGATTAGCTTCTCTTGACGAAAAAGAACGCTATTTAATTCAAAAAGAAAAATCTCTTGATCAACAATCATTAGATTTAAAAAATAAATTAGCTAGTGTTGATGATTTATATCGTAAACAACTCGACAAACTTGAACTTATTTCTGGTCTCGATGTTGAAAAAGCCAAGCAATTGGTTATTAGTAGTACTGAAAAAAGAATGAGTTCTTGGGTTGCCAAGAAAATTGACGAAGCTCGTGACGAAATTCGTCAAAAAGAAGAGGAAATTACCAAGGAAGTTATTGTTGATAACATTCGCCACGGTGTTACCGATTATGTTGCCGAATATACTGTTTCTACAATTTCTTTAGCCGACGAAGCCGCCAAAGGTAAAATTATTGGTCGTGAAGGTCGTAACATACGAGCTTTTGAAAAAGCCACTGGTGTCGAACTTGAATTAGATGAAACCAACGATATTCGTATTTCTTCTTTTGATTCTACTCGTCGTGAAATTGCCCGTATTGCTCTCGAAAAATTAGTTAAAGATGGTCGTATTCAACCTCTCAAAATCGAACAGGTTGTGGCTCAAACCAAAAATGAAATGGATAAAATTTTAATTAATGAAGGTAAAAAATTATGCCAAGAAGTTGGTGCTTTCAATTTACCTATCGATTTAATTAAAGAAATTGGTAAATACAAGTTCCGTTTTTCTTACGGTCAAAATTTAGCTAAACATACCATCGAAGCTACCAAAATTGCTGTCGGTATTGCTTACGAATTAAAAGCCGATGTTAATACTGTTCGTCTTGGTGCTTTACTTCACGATATTGGTAAAATCGTTGCCGACCAAGAAGGTACTCATATTGACCTAGGTGTCGATTTACTTCGAAAATACAAAATTCCTGAAAAAGTTATTAACTGTGTTGCCGAACATCACGAAGATAAAGAATTTTCTTCTATTGAATCAGTCATTGTTTACATTGGCGATGCCGCTTCTGGTGCTCGACCAGGTGCTCGTTACGAAGTCCACGAGGAGTACCTTAAACGGATGAAGAATATCGAAGAAGTTGCCAAAGGTTTTAATGGTGTTACTAGTGTCGCTGCTTACCAAGCCGGTCGAGAAGTCGTCGTTATTGTCGAACCTTCCCAAGTTTCCGATTCTGAGGCTGAGGTCTTAAGTCAAAATATTGCCGAAAAACTCGAAGAAGAAGCCAAGTGGGCTGGTCAAATCAAAGTTACGGTTATCCGTGAACTTCGTACCAGCAGTGTTATTGCTGCTCCAAAAATCAACAAAAATGCGGTAAAAGAAGACTAAATTTACTTGCAATTTCGGTATTATCCGCTATTATTAAGTTAATTATTTATTGAAAAATAAAAAACAAAAATGACCAAAAAAGATCTCATTGAGTCAGTCTCTCAAAAGGCAAAACTCAGCAAAAAGGCTGCCAAACAAGCTGTCGAAACTTTCTTGTCTGAAATCATGAAAGCTCTCTCCAGTGGCGAAACCGTTAAACTCTCTGGTTTTGGAACCTTTAAAACCAAAATGTTCAAAGCTAAAACCATCAAAGCTATTGGTTCTAAAGAAGCTAAGAAAATTGTCGCTCGCCGTATGCCACGTTACATTCCTGGCACCAAGATCAAGAAATTGGTGAAGTAATCCTCTGGATTACGGAATCCCGATAATTGTCGGGGTCAAATACATTAATCTTTAACTCCCTCGTTAATCGGGGGAGTTTTTGGTTGGTAAAAAAATAAATTTACTCACACCTGTAAAAATACTTTATAATGAACAAAGTGAACGAAAGAAAGTTAGCTATTTTAAGTGACAATCATAATCTTATATCGGGCATCTTAAAATCCCAAGAAATAGGTAAATTTGATATTTCTTGTATTATTTCTAGCAACCAAAAACATAGTCAAGAAATCCAATCGTCAACCAATATTCCATTAGAAAAATTATTTACAATTTCACCAGACAATCCAAAATTTGAAGATCGACTATTGTCTCGAGTTAATCTTTGTGGTGCTACTGACATTGGCTTTCATGATTTTCCTTGTCAGATTGATTATGGTTTAGTCAAAAATTTTTCTGGAAGAATTTTTAGACAAAGTGATACTAATCCTAGTCTTTATCCTGATATATCTGGCATTGATGCTTATCAAGCTGCTATCAATTTTACTCGGCAAACTGCCGGTATAGAATCTAGTGTTCGTCCTACAATTCAAATGATTGGCAAAGCCGAATATTTTAATTGGTATTGGTGGTTTAACCGCGTTGATATTACTAACGATGATACACCCAAAACACTCCAAGAAAAATTAACTCCACTTAAAATTGAAACCGTCACTACATTTTATTCTCATTTAAACGAATTATCTCCTAGGTGTCGAATAACCAAAAGGTCAGACTTAGACAAAAATACATTAGAAATTTTAGATGAATGTTGTGATTTTATAACTAATAGTCTTACTACTCGCCATATTGCTTAAATAATTTATTATGGAAACAAATAAACAATTTGGTCTAATTATCGGTCGTTTTCAACCACCTTGTCTCCATCATTTAGAATTTATCAAAGAAGTCATTAGCTCCGGTATCAAAAAGCTTTTAATTGGTGTTGGTGATTCGGGTATTGTTGATGATAAAAATTTCCTTACCGCCAATCAGGTTAAAGAGTTACTAATTCCCAATTTAGATAAATTAAATTTTCCTTATCAAATTCAAATTATCCCTGATATTCACAATCCACCCAAATATGCCAATCATGTCAAAACTTTTTTCCCCCAAATCGACGAATCCAATACTTGCCTTTTTACTGACAATTCTTACACTTCCGATTGTTTTATAAATTATGGCCATAATTTCCAACATCTTACTCCCACCATTCTCCCTTCCCGTGCTACCAACATTCGTCAAATGATTTCTCAAAAAAATCCCAATATTTCAAACTATATTCCATATAATGTCTTCAAATTTCTCTCCGAATTTAAGCCAAATTTATAGTAAAATACACTCATGAAATTATCCATCGGCATTGTTGGTTTACCCAACGTCGGCAAGTCTACTCTTTTTAATGCTCTTTTAGGCAAAAGGGTTGCTGATGCCAGTAATTATCCTTTTTGTACTATTGACCCTAATGTTGGCGTTGTCGAAGTTCCTGATGAAAAATTACCTGTTTTAGCTGAAATTGTCAAAACCGACAAAATTGTTCCGGCTATCGTCGAATTCGTTGATATCGCTGGTTTAGTCAAAGGTGCCTCTCAAGGTGAAGGTTTGGGTAATAAATTTTTAACTAACATTCGCGATTGTGATGCTATTTGTCATGTCGTTCGCGCTTTTTCCGATGCCAATATTATCAAAGAAGGTTCCGTTGATCCTCAGGGAGATTTTGAAGTTATTTGTGCTGAGTTAATTATCAAAGATTTAGAAACTATTGATAAATATATTGATGTCAACAAAAATAATGCCAAAGAAAAAATTAGTAAAAAATTCATTTTGGCCCAAAAATTAAAAACCGAATTAGAAAAAGGAATTTTAGCTGTCAATTTAAAACTTGACGACGAAGAAAAAGATTTATTAAAAGAATTTTTCTTGCTTACTGCCAAACCTTATTTTATTGTTGCCAATGTTGACGAAAACACCTACATTGACATTAAAAATTTCAAATTAAAAATTTCAAATTGGGAAACTGTCGTTCCTGTCTGTGCCAAAATTGAATTTGATTTATCCGAATTAAGTCCTGAAGAAAGAAAAAGTTATCTTCAGGAACTGGGTGTTTCTCAATCAGGTCTCGAGCGAGTCATTCAGAAAGCCTACGACACTCTCGGTCTTCAATCTTACTATACTGCTGGTGTCAAAGAAGTTCGCGCCTGGACTATCAAAAAAGGGGATACTGCCCCCAAAGCTGCCGCCGCTATCCACACCGATTTTGAAAAAGGTTTTATTATGGCCGAAGTTGTTTCTTATCAGGATTTCGTTGCCTGCAACGGCCCACTCGGCGCCAAGGACGCTGGTAAACTTCGTCATGAAGGCCGCGATTATATTATGCGCCCCGACGATGTCGTCGAATT
>CAYRYK010000002.1:13468-56217 GCA_964428535.1 uncultured Gammaproteobacteria bacterium
GCCAAAAAATATAATGGTGAATTAGTTTCCGGTGATTCCTGTCAAATTTATAAAGGCATGGATATTGGTACTGGCAAAGATCAACCAGAAGAAACACCCATTCATTTAATTGATATTATTACTCCCGATCAAAAATTTTCTGTCGCTGATTTTCAAAAAATTGGTTTAAAAACTATTAAAGAAATTCAATCACGAAATAAATTGCCTATTTTAGTTGGTTGTAGTGGTTTTTATATTGACTCATTAATTAATCCTAACTATACAACTTTTTCAGTTAAACCTCATAAAATTTGGCGTTTTATTTCTCGTCTTTGTTCCGTCAAAACTTTACAAAAAATTTATCAATTTTTAGACCCCCAAAATTTTTCTAAATTAAATCATTCCGATGTCAACAATCACTACCGTTTATCAAGAAAAATTGAAATTAAATTATTCCAAAAAAATACTAAATACTTAATACCAGATACTAAATACAATGTGTTACACATTTCTCTTATCGCCCCACTCGAATTTCTTTATAAACGTATTGATGCCAGAGTTCAAAAAAGAATGGATATTGGATTTTTAGATGAAGTTAAAAAATTATTAAAAAAATATAAATGGACCGACCCTGGTATGCAAATTGGAGCTTACCAATGTCTTAAACCATATTTTGAAATTAAAAGTAATAATAAAATTTCTCCCCTTCATCAAGGGGAGATGTTGAGTAAAACGAAACAGAAGGGTTTTGATAAAAAAGATGATGAGATTTTAAACAATTGTCTTCGTGATTGGCGTTATGCCGAACACTCCGATGCCCGTCGTCAAAGTTGTTGGTTCAAAACCAAATCCAGTTCTAAATTTTTTGATATCACCAAAACTGAATTCAAAAAACAAATATTCACCCTGGTTTCCCGATGGTATACTAAGGTATGATGAATAAGAAATTTGAAATTTCTAATAAAACTGTAATTTTTACTATTTTGTTTTTAGCTTCCTTATTTTTGCTTTGGCAAGTTCGTGCCCTTATTATTTTGCTTTTCATTAGTTTTGTTTTTATGGAGGCCATTAATCCGGCTATCGTTCGTTTAGAAAGAGTTAAAATCCCCAGACCTTTGGCTATTTTAATTATCTATATTATTATTTTGGCTATTATTTCTTTTGCTGTTGCCGGTATTGTTCCTATTTTAGTTGAACAAACCACTGGTTTAGTCCAAACCCTACCTAGCACCCTTAGTAATATTCAAATTTTTGGTGCTAGTCCAGTTGATTTATCATCTCAATTTAAAATTTTAGAAAATCTTCCTGGTGGTATAGCTAAAACTGCTATTTCTTTGGTTTCCAATATTATTTCTGCTTTTGTCATTTTATTTTTAACTTTTTACTTACTTTTAGAAAAGAAAAATTTTTCTAAATACAGTCTTGAGATGTTTGGTGAAAATGGTCAGAAAAAAGCTATTGCTATTGTCGAAAGACTTGAAACTCGCCTTGGTAGCTGGGTAACCGCTGAATTTTTCCTCATGACGATTATTGGAGCCTTATCCTACATTGCTTATTTGGCTCTAGGACTTAAGTATGCTGTTCCATTAGCTATATTTGCCGGGTTACTTGAAGCCGTTCCTTCTATCGGCCCTACAGTAGCTACATTAGTAGCTGCGTTGGTCGGGTTTACTGTCTCACCTTTAACTGGTTGTCTTACTATTGCTGCTGGGGTTGTTGTTCAACAATTAGAAAATAATATTATTGTTCCCAGAATCATGAAACAAACTGTCGGATTCAATCCATTAGTCACTATTTTACTTATCGCTGCCGGTGCCAAACTTGGCGGTGTTGTTGGAGCTATTTTAGCTTTACCTATTTTCTTAACTATAGAAACCGTTGCCAAAGTCTTGATGAATAAAAATTAGTCCAAACAAAAGCCTTCAAAGAAATTGTTAAGCCGGATTCTGTTTATGTGTCATCCATCTATTCTCTCTACCTGAGACTCTCAAAGGTTAGATATTGACATCTCAACTTGAGATTTCCACCAGAAGGTTGCTCGTTTCATCTCGGTCTTCCGCAGCCTTTCGGCGTAGGAGACTTACTCGTCTCTGTAGCATTGCCGTTTGGTTACCCAAACCCCTACATCTTTAGGTTCTGTACCTTTTGTGGTCCGGACTTTCCTTTCTCCCCGACAAATATCGGGGGAACAGACACTTCAATTTCTCTGAAGGCTAATTTATTTTAAAATTTTTACTTATTTAAGTAAAGCTGCATCAGCGGCAGACAAGATTTTGAACATCTTGGTACCAGTTTCTGGATCAACAGTTTCAGCTGCTGGTCTACCGTTCTTAAGGGTAACTTTCTTAACTTTACTTACGTCTACTTCGACTGACTTACGTGATTTAACAGAATAAAATTTAATGGTTGGCATTTAAGCTTCACCCCCTCAAATTAACAAATAAATAGATAACAACTATCAACATAATTGAAACCAAACTTAAAATCAAGCTCTTAGTCAAATCTTTTTTGATGTATCTATTATTTTCTTCTTGAATCATCTTTCTAAGGCCAGTATAGCACATAAACTTTGCTACAATAAAAGTATGCTGTTGCTATATTTTCTTACTTTTTTAAATCTATTTTGGCTCGGTTTTATAACTTACGGTATTTATCGTAAAAACAAATTAACTAAAGAAAATACAGTTATTCCTACTAGTAATAATCTTAAAATCAATGTCACTCGTTATAATCCTTTTGAAGATATTGGTGGTGACCAGAGTTTCATTCTCACACTTTTAGATCAAAATAACTCAGGCGTAGTTGTTTCTTCTCTACACAATCGTGATGTTACCCGTGTTTACGCCAAACCAATAAAAAATGGTGAAGGTGATAATATCACTTTGTCAAAAGAGGAAAAATTAGCTATAGTTAAAACTATTAAAGGTTAAAATTTAAATGAACCCCAAAATCACTAAAATATCTGGATTATTAGGTATGTTCCTAATAATTAGCGGCGTTTCTTATTTTATTTTTGACTATTTCCTTCCAGCTAGCAGTGGTGGGTTTTTAAATTCTTTATCCAAAAAAACCGAAGATACCTCAACTTCAAATCAAACCAACAATAATACTTCAACTAACACCTCACTTTATTCTGGTCCAAAAACAGAAGCTTGTCCTATTAATGGTCAACTTTATACCAAACAAGAAGCTGCCATCTGGGCTAAACGTCGTCCTCTTATGGTCATGATTGAAAATCATGAAGATGCTCGTCCTCAATCTGGTTTACAAACCGCTGATATCGTTTACGAAGCTATGGCCGAAGGTGGTATTACCCGATTTATGGGAGTATTTTACTGCGGTCAAGTTGCTGGGTCAGAAAGTTCAAAATATGATGTTGGTCCAGTTCGTTCTGCTCGTACTTATTTTCTTGACCTAGCTTCCGAATATTCTGATTACCCACTTTATAACCATGTTGGTGGTGCTAATTGTAGTGCTGCTACCGATGGTGGTCCTTGTACTACCAACAAAAAAGCCCAAGCTATCGAACAAATTGCTAGCTACGGCTGGAATGGCAAAGGTACTTGGAGTGATTTAAGTCAATTTTCTCTCTCTTACAAAGCTTGTCGTCGTGAACCAGATCGTACCGGTGACGAAAGGGCCACTGAACACACCATGTATTGTTCTACCAAAGAACTTTGGAATATTGCTGAAACCAGAGGCTTAACCAACACTACCACTGCCAAAAACACTTCATGGGATAAAAGTTATCGTGCTTGGTTATTTAAACAAACTGACAAAGCCAGTTCTTCACCTACGGCTAACAATATCTCTTTTGATTTTTGGTCTGGTTACAAAGACTATTCAGTTAATTGGAAATATGATTCCGCCAACAATAATTATCAACGTTATAATGGCGGTGCTGCCCACATAGACTTTAATACTGGTAAAACCATTACTGCTAAAAATATTATTATTGAATTTGCCAAAGAAACTCGTTCGGTCGATGAACATTTGCACAATCTTTACGATGTTATTGGCAGCGGTAATGGTGTCTTAATTCAAAACGGTGAAAAAACTGAAATCACTTGGTCAAAAGCCAATCGCGTCTCTCGAACCATTTTTAAAGACAAAAGTGGTAAAGAAATTAATTTTGTTGCTGGTAATATTTGGGTAGAAATTCTCCCAATTGGCACTACTGTTTCTTACAATTAATTTTTATGAAAATTCAGAATAGCCTCAAACACCTTTTTGTTTCTCAAACCAGAATCAAAATTATTAATGTTTTGTTTTATCACCCAGGAGAAATTTTTTATGTTCGTCAATTAGTTAGACTAGTTGACGAAGAAATAAATTCTGTCAGAAGGGAACTCGACAACCTTCAAAAAAGTGGTCTTGTTGCCTCCGAATGGCGTGGTAATCGTCTTTATTACTGGGCAGATAAACAATCATCGTTGTTCACCAACCTTTTAATTATTGCCAATCAATCTTCCGGTCTTGGTCTTAAACTTCAAAATAAAAATGAAACCCTCGGTTCGATAAAATTGGTTTTTTATAATTACAAATTTATGACCGGCGAAAAAAGGCAGACCGATGATATCGATTTAGTTATTGTCGGTGATGTTTCTATTCGTGAAATGGAAAGTTTAATTAAGCAAGAAGAAACTGTTCGTGGTCATGAAATTAATTATATGGTCATGGGTAAGGGAGAATTTAATCTTCGTCGTCAAAAACGTGATCAATTTATTGTTGACTTTTTCTTGAGTAATCCTGTTGCTATAATAGGAAGCTGCCAGGAAATTAATAATCTTTAAATGACTCAAATCAGAAAAGTTATCAAAACCGGCAATAGTTTAGCTATTACCATCCCATCAAAATCCATCAAGGATTTTAATATTAGGGAAGGCGACCCAGTCTCTATAAAAATTAATCATTCTAAAGCTAGTATCACTTATTTATTTTCCGGTCACCCCCGCCAATTGTCACTTATCTCCCAGCAAAAATAATTATGACCAAAAGAAAAAAGACCATGAGAATTTTTTGGGTAATCGTTGCCCTAACTTTATTTTGTGGTCTCTTAAATTTTCCACAACAACTTCCAATTAATATTCATTTTCGTAACATCAATTGGGAACACACTCTTTATCGTCCTGATCTTTCAAAAATTGGTCCAGTTACTTTTATAAAAAATACTGAATTAAAATACGGTCTTGATTTAGCGGGAGGTTCTTCACTTCTCTTTGATATTGATACTAGTGGTGTTAGTTCTGAGAATTTACCCAAAGCTTTAGAATCACTCAAAAGCAACATCGAACGCCGAGTCAATTTATTTGGTGTTAGTGAAACCAATATCCAAATCAACAAACAACAAGATAAATATCGTCTACAAGTCGATTTACCAGGGGTTGAAAATATTAATGATGCTGTCAGTCTTATCGGTACTACTGCAAAACTTTCTTTTAAAGGTGAAGTTGAACTTGCTCCAGAAGCTACCGCCTCTGCTACTATTTACGATCTTTTTGCCAAAGATACAGGGATTAATGGTTCACATCTAAAAACTTCTACTGTTCAAATTAATACCAAAAATTCCCAACCAGAAGTTGGTCTTGAATTTAATGACGAAGGTTCAAAACTTTTTGCCCAAGCCACCAAAGAACTACTTAACAAAAGAATCGCTATTTTTCTCGATGATTATCCCATCACTGCCCCAGTAGTTCAAAGTGTTATTACTGATGGTAAAGCTTCCATTAGTGGTAATTTTACTTCTCAATCAGCCAAAGAACTCTCTGCTCAATTAAATGCTGGAGCCCTACCTCTATCAATTAAATTAGTTCAACAATCACAAATTGGCGCCACTCTTGGTCAAGATTCTCTTAACAAAGGTATTTTAGCCGGTATTGTTGGTTTGGTTTTAGTTTCTCTTTTTATGATTGCTAATTATGGCAAACTTGGCTTAATTGCTGATGTTGGCCTAATTATTTATGGGCTTATCACTCTTACTCTTTATCGTCTTATCCCGGTCACTCTAAGTTTTCCTGGAATTGTTGGTTTTATCCTTTCCATCGGTATGGCTGTCGATAGTAATATTTTAATCTTCGAAAGATTTAAAGAAGAAACCCGTAAAGGTAAAGATTGGAATATGGCTCTTGAATCAGCTTTTGGTCGTGCTTGGGATTCTATCAAAGACGCCAATACTTGTACTATCATTACTGGTTTTATTTTATTTAATCCATTCAATTGGTCATTTTTGAGCACCTCTGGTATGGTTCGCGGCTTTGCTTTAACCCTAATCTTAGGTATTTTCATTGGTATTTTTACTGGTGTCTTTGTTACCCGAAATCTCTTGCGTGTTTTTATTCATAAAAAAAATGATATTAAAAATTAACTTTTCACTTTAAACTTTTAACTTTAAACTAACTTATGAACGTCATGAAATTAAGACCAGTTTTCTTTATTTTTTCAGTCACTTTATTACTGGCTTCACTTTTTTCCATTATTTTTTGGAAATTCAAATTATCCATCGATTTTACTGGTGGTACTACTTGGGAATTAACTTTACCTAATTACTCCGAAGACAAACTAAAAGATGTTTTTACCAAAAATAATTTAGAGTTAAAAGAAGTTACTTCCTTAGGTAACCAAAACTATTCTTTAAAATTTACCGACATTAGTACCGATCAAAAAACTGCCCTAAATAAAACTCTAAAAGAAAATTTTTCTGATTATAAAGAACAAAAATTTGAATCCATCGGTCCAATTTTGGGTCGGGAATTATTAAACAAAACTATAACTGCTGTTATTCTTTCCTCATTCTTTTTATTTCTATTTATTGGTCGTCGTTTCCGTGATTTTTCTTTTGGTGCTGGAGCTGTTTTGGCCATGTTTCATGACACTTTCATTTTAGTTGGTAGTTTTTCTATTTTAGGCCATTTCTTTGGCGCTGAACTAGATTCACTTTTTGTTACTGCTTTATTAACTACTCTCTCTTCATCTGTTCATGACACTGTTGTTACTTTCGATCGTATTCGTGAACTCAAACGTCAAAGTTTTCAAAAAGATTGGGTTTCTTTGGCCAACGAAGCCGTTACTGAAACGTTAGTTAGGTCTATCAATAACTCTATGACCATTATTTTCATGTTAACTTCACTGGTATTACTTGGTGGCACTACTACTCGTTGGTTTGCTGCTGCTCTTCTAATCGGAGTTGTTTGTGGTACTTACTCTTCCACTGGTGTAGCTATTCCCTTAGTTCTCTTTTTCAAAAACCATTCAAAAAAAAATAAATAACTCGATTTGTAACTTCCTCTATCTTAATTTATCCTTAAACTATAAAATCATAATTAGTTTATGAGTAAGTTAGTTAATCAAGTCTCTTCTCAATTCTCTGTTTTAATTCTCATGTCTTTTCTAGCTCTGTCTCTGCCTTTAGCCACTAACTTAGTTAAACAAAGTCAAGAAAATCGAAGTCGGGCAACGGACGTGAGTACTTCTAAAGTAAGTTTTAAAATAGCTTTCAAAGGGATTAAATCATCATCAAGTTGTTTGACTTCATTAAATAAAGTGACAGTGGAAGTAGCTAATGTACCAACTAATACTTATCAATCAAACATTAATACTTCTATCACTCCTATCTCGGGAGAAACCAATAACAATGGTGATCAAGTATTCTTAGTTTCCAATCTTGCCTTAGATTCTAAATTCAATAATGTTAACAACTTTAATTACATTCGTATCAAAGGTCCTCTCCATTTAACCTCGAGAATGTGTTTAAACAATCAGAATACTAAGTTAGATGAAATTACTTCTTGTGAGATTAGTCTTAAAGACACTAACACTACTGTCTACAACTTTTCTAACTATGCTTTACTCCCAGGAGATATTAATCAAGATGGAGTAGTTAATTCTTCTGACTATTCCTTACTTAAAAACAATCTTAATACTACTTCAGCTTGTAACCTGACTCCAGACTTAAACAAAGATGGAACAGTTAATTCAATGGATGCTAATTTACTCAAAGACTCTTTATCTACTAAGGAAGATGGGAAGATAGGAACAACTATAATTCCTACCTCAACCAAAACACCAACTCCAACTAAAACCCCTGGAACAACTAATACTCCAACTTCTACTTCTACTAAGACTCCAACACCAACTAATACACCAACACCGACACCAACAAATATTAAATATATAAACTTTTCTTTAACTTTCTATAGCTCATTACCAATCGAAAACGGTGGGTACACTACTATGGCCTGTGGTGGAAAAATTACCGATGTCAAAAAAGTTATTTATGTCGCCAATAATGTCTATCCTTGCGGCACCAAAATATATCTTGAAGGTTATGGAATTATGACTGTCAAAGATAGGGGTGGTAAAAGTTTTGATAGTAAAACCAGACTTGATGTACTAATTCCACGTAACCCAGGTGAAAGCGACAAAGCTTATTTCAAAAGAGTAGACGATATGGGCAGACCGACCGTAAAAGGGTATCTTGTTAAATAAACGTAATCTTTACTAAGCCTTAGTTTCAAACGTACTTCCTTCTTTAAGTGGTTTTTCTGGTGATTTGTCATTTTTTAATTCACTGTCAGGTTTTTGTTTCGGCTGTTCTTGACCATTTTTTGGTTTAGTTAATGAATTCCCGACAATCCTTCTTTCAATTCGATCTACTGGCGGTACTAATTGTCCAATTTTTTCTGGCATTTTATTTAAAACTTTTAATCTTTTCTAACAAAATTTCTCTATTATTTAATTCTGGTTTTTCTTCCACTTCTTTAAAAATATTATTCAATACTTCACCAATTTTTGGACCTGGTTTAATTCCTAATATTTCCATTACATCCAAACCGTTTACTTTCAAATCTCTCACTGCAAATGGTTGTTTTTGCACTTCTACAATTCTTTCTTTAAATAATTCCCATCGCCAACTAGTTTCTTTAGCTCCACTGCCTAATCTATCGGCTCGGCGTAAGGCAATCATTTCATCAATATAATCTGGTGTTACATTTCTAATAAATCTTCTCACTGCTTTATCAGTTTGAGTTTCTTGCACCGTAAACATATGCCATCTGACCAATCTGAACAATTGATCTAACTCTTTATTTGATAATCTTAATCTTTTACCTATTTCCACAGCAATTCTTGAACCATAAACTTCATGATTATGAAAAGTTTTTTCTTTGCCATCATCTCGCATTGATTTTGGTTTTCCCACATCATGAAGTAATGCCGCCAATCTGGTTATTGGATTATTACTTTGACAATTATCCAAAGTTTTTAAATTATGAGTCCACACATCATCAATATGATGGCCTTTTTGACTCATTCCCACGCCATTAATTAATTCCGGTATTATTTCAGTCATTAATCCCGACTCTTTCAACAATTCAATTCCTTCCGATGGAGTAGAGGATAACAGTATTTTAAATAATTCATCTCGAATTCTTTCTCCAGCAATATTTTTAATTAAACCAGCATTTTTTTTGATTGACTCCAAAGTCTTTTCTTCAATACTAAAACCAATTTGTCCAGCAATTCTCACTGCTCTCATCAATCTCAAAGCATCTTCACCAAACCTTTCATCTGGATTTCCTACGGTTCTAATTAATTTATTTTCCAAATCTTTTTGTCCCTCAAACATATCAATTATCTCGAATTGATTTGTTTTAAGCCCTCCCTTTTCAAGGGAGGGTGTCTGAAAGACGGGTGGGTTTAATTCAATTGCCAAAGCATTAATTGTAAAATCTCTTCTTTCTAAATCTTCAGCCAAAGTTTTTCCCCATTTAATTTCATCTGGATGACGCCCATCACTATAACCCCTTTCAGTCCTAAAAGTAGTTACTTCAAAAATTTCTCCATCCTTTTCTACAATACTCAAAGTTCCAAAAGTATTATTATAAAAACTATTTTTTGGAAACAGTTTTTTCATTTCTTCGGGAGTCAAATTAGTTGTAAAATCCCAATCATTTACTTCTCGTCCCAAAATTAAGTCGCGTACCGCCCCGCCAACAATATAAATCTCAGCGTCGTTTTCCTGAAATTTAGCAATAATTTTTTTAATCCTCTCTGGGATTACTAATTCTTTCATTCTCCTCTATTTTACCCTATTTCCACCCATTCACTCTACCAATACATCTAATATCTCCATCTCTTTCTATTTTTTTAACTCCAACACAATTACATTCATGTATTGGTGGGAATTTAAATGAAGCATACATTCCACAATCATTCGATGGTACCAAAAAATATATCAAAAAATAAATTGCAATTTCAGCTAGCATCAGTAGGAACCATAACAACTTCCGTTTAAAGATAAAAAGCCATAATAAAATAGAGAAAAATAAAGCAAAAATTACTTCAACAATTTCTATTGAAAAATAACCAAAAAACAATAAATCCATAAACGACAAAAATAACCATAACAAAACTTTAAAAAACACCATCACTGTCTTCTTCATTCTATCTTATTTTACCTTATTTTAAAAAAGTCTCCCTTGTCAAAGGGAGATTTAGAGGGATTTGTCCTCCAAAAAACCCTCCAGTTTCCTGGAGGGTTCTATAAATCGTTTTTATTTAGTTTATTGACGATCTGGCTTTGGTAAAGCTTCTTTTACAGCGATATTTCTACCCATCTGTTCAGAGTTATTGAGAGCTTCCATAGCTTTAGCAGCATCTTCTTCGTTTTCGAATTCAACGAAACCGAAACCTTTGCTTCTCTTAGAGAATTTATCAATGACTACGTTTGCTGAAGTTACAGCACCGTAAGCTGAAAAGATTGAATTCAAATCAGCATCAGCCATTGCAAAAGGAAGATTGCCTACAAATAATTTTTTTGCCATGTGTTTTTTTTAAAAACTCCTTAAATATCTTAATAAAATATAACAGGTTTGAACCTTGCTCCCAAAAGTTGGCTACCTTTAGGAACTAATGAATAGTATATAACATATTTCCTAAAAATGTGTAAAATTGACTATCTATGCTTTGTATTGACCATTCCACCTCAGAGGATGAAATTTTAAAATTACTCCTAAAAAACCGTCAAATTAGTCAAAAGGATACTGACAGCTTCCTAAAACCCATAAATCCTCAAAAACTTGAGCCCAAAAATTTTGGCGTTAATTCAAAATCTCTCTGCCAAGTTGTTGAAATTATCCAAAATCATATCAAAAAGGGCAATCAAATTTTAATTTACGGTGACTACGATGTCGACGGTATTACCGCCACTGCCATTCTTTGGCAGGTTTTATACCAACAAGGTGCCAAAGTTTTACCTTTCGTTCCCGATAGGGAAACTGATGGTTACGGTATCAAAGCTGATTCATTTTTTCGGATTCAATCAGGTAAAAATCTTCATTTTGATTTACTTATTACTGTTGATAATGGTATTGTTGCTGGCAAAGAATTAGAAAAAATTATTAAGTCAGGTACTCAAATTATTGTTATTGATCATCATGTTGCCGATGATTCTTTACCCAAAGAAATTTCTTCGGTTCATTCCACTCTCACTTCTGGTTCAGTTCTTTCTTGGTTAGTTGCCTCTCAAATCGACAAGTCCAGCGACTTAGGTTTAGCTGCTCTTGGTGCTGTTACTGACTGTATGCCGCTTAATACTGTCAATCGCAACATTGTTTACCACGGTCTTCAATCTCTTCGTCTTCAACCAAATCCCGGCATCAAAAAATTAATTCAAGCCAGTGGTTCCAAACAAGATTCCTTAACTACTTATGATTTAGGTTTTATTCTTGGTCCACGGATTAATGCTGTTGGTCGTTTATCCAACCCCACCGATGCTTTACGTCTTTTATGTAGCCAGACACCTCAGCAGGCCAACAAGTTTGTCTCCATTTTGGACGGTTACAACAAAGAACGTCAATCTCTTCAACAAGAAAGTTTAGTTTTAGCCGAAAAAAACATTAATTCTAATGACAAAATTTTATTTGTTGCCGACAATTCTTTTCATCCTGGGGTTATTGGTCTCATTGCTGGCCGTCTTACCGAAAAATATTATCTACCTTCAATTGTTATTAGTATTGACGATGGCATTTCCAAAGGTTCCTGTCGTTCCATCAAAGAATTGGATATTATTACCACTCTCCGAGAATTTTCTGATCTTTTTATCGATCTCGGTGGTCACGCCGGTGCTGCCGGATTTAGTGTCAAAACGGAAAATATTCCTAAAATTAAGCAAAAAATTACTGAATTTGTTAATCAAAAATTAGCTAATTGTGAGTTAAAACCAGAAAGATTTATTGACGCCGAAATGAAATTAAATGCGGTCACTGTCAAAAATTGTCGTTTAGTCAAAAAACTCGAACCGTTTGGCATTGGTAATCCTGACCCGGTATTTTTATTCAAACAAGTTCGAGTTGTTGAAAAACGTTTACTTGGTTCTACTGGTGACCATCTTAAACTAAAAATTGATGATCCAAACACACCTCAAAAAGAAAATATTATTGTCGATTCTATTGCTTTCAAAAAAGGGGAGTTTGATTCAAAAATAAAAGTTGGTGACCTTATCGACTTTACCGCTAATCTTAGTTTAAATATTTGGAACGGTTACACTTCTCCCCAGCTTGTCGTTAAAGACATTCTATCGTAAAATACATTCATGGAAAGAATATTAGCAAAAGAATGTCTCCAAAAGATCGGAGAAAAAGTCTTATTACAAGGTTGGGTCAGTAATATTCGTGATCATGGTCAATTAATCTTTATTGATTTCCGCGATTGGAGTGGCGTTATTCAAATTGTTGTTGATGCTCATGACAGTGAATCTAATCATAAAATTGCTGCTTCTTTAGGTATGGAGTGGGTGATTGAAGTCGAAGGTGAAATCGTTAAACGTAATTCCAAGGCCGTTAATCCAAATCTGCCTACCGGAGAAATTGAAATTAATTGTCAAAAATTAACTTTACTCAACAAAAGCGAAGTTATTCCTTTTCCTCTCGACACTGATGGTACTGAGCTCGACGAATCTCTTCGTCTCAAATATCGTTATCTTGATTTACGCCGACCTCGTTTAGCTCACATTCTCGATAGTAAACACAAATACACGCTTGCTGTCCGCAATTGGATGGATAAAAATGGTTTCACTGAAGTTATGACACCACTTTTAACCACCACTTCTCCTGAAGGTGCTCGTGATTTTTTAGTTCCGTCTCGCATTCACAAAGGTAAATTTTTTGTTTTACCTCAAGCTCCTCAACAATTTAAGCAGTTGTTGATGATTTCTGGTGTCGATAAATATTTTCAAATCGCTCCCTGTTTTCGTGATGAAGACCCACGAGCCGATCGTCACGCCGGTGCTTTTTACCAAATCGATATTGAAATGAGTTTCCCTACTCTCGACAAAATTTTTGCTACCGCCGAAAATTTAATTCGCGACACTTATCAAACTATTGCTCCTCAAAAGAAAATTGCTAATTTTCCTTTCCCTCGCATTCCCTACAAAGATGCCATGAATAAATATGGTAGCGACAAACCGGACACCCGTTTTGGTCTTGAGCTTCAAGATGTTAGTGAAGTTATTAAAAATAAAAGTGAATTTAATGTTTTCAATAGCGCCGAGGCCATCAAATGTTTAGTCGCTCCCAAATGTGCCGAATTTAGTAAAACTCAAATTGAAAAATTAGAAAGTTTAGCCAAAGAAAAAGGTGCTAAGGGTTTAGCTTACACCAAAGTTACTAATAATGGACTTGATACCGGTGTCGCTCGATTCTTTACTCCAGAATTACAACAACAAATTATTCAGGCTACTTCTGCCAAATCTGGCGACATGATTTTCTTCGTTGCTGATAAATTAAATTTAGCTAATAAAGTTTTAGGCTATATTCGCCTTACTTTAGGTGATTTATTAAATCTTCGTGACCCAAATATTCTTCAATTTAACTGGATTACTGGTTTTCCTTTTTACGAAATTAACGACGAAGGTAAATTAGATTTTGGTCACAATCCTTTTTCTATGCCTCAAGGTGGTATGGAATCTTTAAAAAATAAAGACCCACTAGAAATCGAATCTTATCAATACGATTTAACTTTAAATGGTTATGAATTAGCCTCTGGCTCTATTCGTAATCATGAACCAGAAACTTTAGTCAAAGCTTTCGAAATTGTCGGTTACGGTAGGGAAGAGGTCCTCAAAAAATTTGGTGGTCTTTATAATGCTTTCCATTACGGCGCTCCCCCGCACGGTGGTTGGGCTATCGGTTTAGATCGTCTCATGATGTTGCTCCTCGACGAGCCAAACATTCGTGACGTCTATGCCTTCCCGCTTAATTCCAACGGTGTTGATTTGCTCATGGATGCACCTAGTCAAGTTGACCAAAAACAACTCGACGATGTTGGTTTAATGCTCAAACCGAATGCTCAAGATAATCAAAAATAATTGGCTCGATTTTGTTATTATTTTTCTGATTTTAATTCTCAACCTTTTTTGGTTGCCAACTTTTTCTTTTTGGAAAATTTATCCTAAAAATAATTTCATTACCGAAAATAGTCAAATTTTAGAATTTTCTCATCCAGAAACTCCACTAGTTAAACTAGTTCAACCACCCCAGCTTTTAACCGACAAATATATCCTAATCGATGTCGATACCAACAAAGTCTTAGTTTCCAAAAATCAGAACAGCAAAATTTATCCTGCTTCTACCACTAAATTAGCCACTGCTCTTACTGCTCTTAATCTTTATCCTTTAGATGAAGTAGTTACTATCGATCAAAAATATGACGATGGTAAAGTTATGGAACTTCAACCTGGTGAAAAAATTACTGTCAAATCTTTAGTTACCGCCCTTTTAGTTTATTCTGCCAATGACGCCGCTTTTTCTTTAGCCAACCACTATAACCAAGGTATTGCTGGTTTTATCAGCCAAATGAATTCTCTCATGGCAAAATATAATCTCAAAAATACTCACTTCGTTAACCCTGATGGTTTACACGACGATAATCACTATTCTACTGTTTACGATCTTTCGCAGTTAGGTCGTTTAGCTATTCAAAATTCCACAGTTCGCGATGTTGTCAAAAATAAAAGTATGACTATTACCGATGTTACTGGACAAATCAAACATGAAATTACTACTACCAATGAGCTTCTTGGAGTTGTTCCAGAAGTTATTGGCCTTAAAACTGGCCTTACTCCCGAAGCCAAAGGTTGCTTCATTGGTCTTTTAAATATTAATGGTCATTTAGTTATCAGTGTCGTGGCTCAAAGTGATGATCGTTTTCAAGATACTAAAACTCTTATTTCCTGGCTCAAACAAAACGTTTCTTGGGCAGAATATTAAAAATATGGTAAAATAGGCGGTATTTTTGAACTCTAACAAAGAATGGGGTTAAATTTATTTCTGTAAGTCAAACTTAAAAACGGTTATTTAGCAATCAAATATAAGTTCGACAATGGTCTTGTGGTCATTAGTTCCGCAGCTTCAATTCTGAAAACTCTGTACATTTTGGAATATGACAGAAAGGAGGTTAAGATAATGACTCAGTTTGCTGCTCCGTTTACATGCGACCAAGCAGATGAACAATCTGGAACAATCGTCTGCAAAACAACAGGCAAACCATGTCCTTTCCAGATGTCTTGTCCTGAAAAAGGCGGGCAGATACTGACATTTCAAGCACTGACATGTCCGCATTTTCCTGTCCTGACATAACAACACCCGATTCTCCATGGAGTGAGGAAATATTAAAACAAAATGATGGTAAAACCATTATTAGTTTTAATCCCTTTTCTCACTCCCCGGTATATTTACTCGACACTGCTGGCACATAAGCCACAAAATTATTGTCCCCTTCAAACACAAAAATCGGTTGCAAATAATTTGTTAAAGTTGTTGGTTCATAATAAGCTAAATACATTTTCCTAATTGTCACATTCGTATCACTTACATCTCGAGCCGTCCAATAATTACCCGATTTTAAATCACTAACAGCTTCTTCCCCTGTTTTTATTGGGTAAGTTGAATACGATTCTCGATCCACATTTATATCTTTAAAACTCACCCCAATAATTTTTTTTGCTTCAACAGTTGAACCAGAAATTAAAACTGAAATTGAAGCCTGACCAAAATTTGATGAAATTAAATCTAAATTATCAAAATCCTTTCTATAAAAATCTACTCTAGCTGCATTTGCTTCTGATTGTGCTGAAACAGATTTTAAAGTTCCAGAATCTATTTTCCAATAAGAAACAATTTTGTCGCCATTTTTTAAATCATCCGTTAATTTACTTCCACGACTCAAAAAACTCGAGGCTGTCTCTATTGCTTGTGATTTATTCGGTACACTACTTTCAGTCAATAAAACTTGATCTGAAGCATATGGATAAGTAATTTCAAAATCACCATCCAACACGTTTACTGTTAATGTTTTATTGTTTGTTGTGTCTTTAAATTCATAAATTCCAGTTTTTACTTCCGTCGGATCACTTGTAAACCCAAAAGATTTTGCCGTCTCAGTATCTTCTTGAAGTGCCAAAAAAGTTGTATTTGGTCGATATATCACATAAACTTTTTTCTGATCATCAAATGTTGGGACTGCATCGTTTGGTAGTTCAAAAGTAAAATTTTTACTTGTCTTTTCCTTTTCAGGGAAAACTATTTTTGGTAAAACCCCATATCTAACTGTCGGTGCCACATAAATCGGGTGGTGATTTCTATAAAGATTATAAGCTGTAGTTGTAATTGCCCACAATAAACTAAAAACAATTATTCCCAAACCACCAAATTTAATTAATTTTCGACTAGTATAAGCGGTCTGAGTTAACGACATAAATTTATTCTACACTAAAATGATACAATATTAACCATGAGTGACACCAAAGTTGTTCGTACCCGTATTGCTCCCAGTCCAACAGGGGAATATCATATTGGTCATTTGCGTACCTGTCTTTACGATTATGCTTTAGCCCGTAAATACGGTGGTCAATTTATTATTCGTATTGAAGATACTGATCAAAAAAGATTTGTTGCTGGATCAGCCGAAAGAACCCTCCAAGTTATCAAAGATTATGGTTTAACTTGGGATGAAGGTCCAGACATTGGTGGTCCATATGCTCCTTATACTCAAACCCAACGTCTCGATATTTATCACAAATATGCTCAAGAATTAATTGATAAAGGTTTAGCTTATTATTGTTTCTGTACTCAAGAACGACTTGATTCTCTTCGTGCCTCTCAAAAAGCTGCTGGTCATTTACCCAAATATGATCAACATTGTCTTCATCTTTCAAAAGAAGAAATTCAAAAAAATCTTGACGCCAAAATTCCTTACACTATTCGTATGGTTATCCCCAAAAATGAAACCATAATTTTTGAAGATGCTATTCGAGGCAAAATTAAATTCAACACTAATGATGTTGACGATCAAGTAATTATCAAATCCAACGGTATTCCTACTTATCATTTGGCCGCCATGGTTGATGACCATCTTATGGGAATTACTCATGTCTTCCGTGGTGAAGAATGGCTAACTTCCACCCCCAAACATTTATTGCTTTATCGATATTTTGATTGGGAACCTCCAATTTTTGCCCATCTTACAGTAATTTTAAATCCAGACGGTAAAGGTAAATTAAGTAAACGTCACGGGGCTACTTCAGCCAGATCATTTTTAGAAGATGGTTATTTACCCGAAGCTATGCTCAATTTCTTAATGTTTTTAGGTTGGAACCCTGGTGACAATCGAGAATTTTTTACTCTGGAAGAATTTGTTCAAGCTTTTAGTCTCGAACATCTTCACAAAAAATCTCCAGTTTTCGATCGTAAAAAACTCGATTATTTAAACGGCTATTACATTCGTCAAAAAACCGACGATCAATTATTTGAATTATTTAAAAAATTTTTACCTCAGGCCACTGACGAACAAATCAAAATTTTAGTTCCCATTCTCAAGGATCGACTAGTAAAATTTTCCGACTTAACTAGCCAAACCAAATTTTTGTTTGAAGATGTTGAATACGATAAGGATTTATTACTCAAAAAGGGGACTACTCCAGAATTAGCCAAAGAAATGTTATTAAAAACCAAAGAATTAATGTCAGATTTTTCTGATATTCAAAACAAAATCACTAATCTCATTCAAGAAAATAATTGGAATGTTGGTGAATTTTTTATGGTTTTTCGAGTGGCTATTTGTGGTTCTACTTTTACTCCTCCAGTCATCGACTGTCTTCCAGCTTTGGGCAAAGAATCAACCCTCAAAAAATTAGATATCGCTCTTAACAAACTTTCATAAATTTTTATTAAAATAATTTGTGGCGTTATTATTTTTTATCCTTTGTTTCTTTTTAGTTAAGCCTGTTTTTGCTGCTCCTACTGTTCAAATTACTCTTGCTCCTAGTAACGCTGTAACTGGCACCGATATTCCCATTCAATTTATTATCACTAACGGAGATCCAAACACACTCTATCACTACAAATTTTTTGGTGGTATTGGTAACTCAGAAGCTCAAATACAAACATCTTCAACTTTATATTCTAATTCAGCCTGGTCGTCTCATCCATCTGTAACCACTGATATAGGTGGTAGTATTGCTGTTTATGCTACGGCCTATATCAGAACAGATAGCTCTTCTGGTACCTATAATTTATTTGTCAAAATTTCTAAGGAGGATACCGGTAGTATTGCTGCCACAAGTCCCGCCTATATTATTAACAGTGTTGTTGGTCCAACTCCAACGCCCACCTCTATCCCTACTGCTACGCCAACTCCTGATCCAACTATTACCAACCCTACCTCTGGTATTAGTTTAAGTGAATTTATGCCATATTCTTCCATCGAATGGGTCGAAATTTATAATAGCAATTCTTATCCAGTTAAACTTTCTGGTTGGAAATTAACTGATAATTCTTCCAACACTAAATCACTTCCCGATTTAACTATTTCCGCCAACGGCTATGTTACTTACGATTTTTCTAACTTACTTAATAATGACGGCGACACTATCAATTTAATTAATAGTTCTGGTCAAACTATTAGTCAAAGAATTTATGAAAACAATAAATATACTTTAGATTATTCGTGGTCCTTAATTAATAATAGTTGGTGCCAGGCTAGTATTACCAAAGGTTATGTCAACGTTAGTTCTTGTTATACCGCTCCCACTGCCACCCCTACTCCAACTTCTACCATAACTCCTACTCCGACCACTGACCAAACTAAATTTACCAGTTCTGATACCGCCACTGAATCGGCTATTATTGAGCCAACTACTGAATCAAGCTATCTTAGCCCCACCGCTATTCCAACCGCTTCACCCACCGGGACTGTTTTAGGTGATGATATTACCAATAACACCAAAAAAAATTATCTTCCCTTAATTTTAATTATTTCTGGTGGCTCATTACTGACTTCACCATTAATTGTTAGTAAACTTAAGAAGTGAAAAAAATAATTCGTTTTTTACCGGCTTTGTTATGGATGGGTGTTATCTTTTATTTCTCTTGTCGCCAAACTACTGGCATTGGTGGTACTGTTTATTGGCATCGTTTTCTTATTCTTAAAACCTTTCATTTGATTGAGTATGCCACTCTTTTTGTTTTAATCAATTTTGCTTTAAATAAAAAAACCACCTCAATTTTAATCGCTTATCTTTATGCCGTTAGCGACGAAATTCATCAATCGTTTACTCCTGGGCGTACCCCAAAATTCACTGATACTTTAATTGATTTGCTTGGTATTTTAATCGGATTTTTAGTCGTAAAGTTTATTTGGCCTAGGATTAAAAAGAAATTTACATCTTGACTCGGTTTCAAAAAATCGTTTTAATGTATATCTGTTACATACATTCAAAAACGATCTATGAAAAAAATATTTCTAAGTTTAGCCATAATTATTGCTGTTAGTAGTTTCTCCTTTCTTTTAACTCGGGCCTATTTTTCCGACAGAAAAACTAGTTCTGGCAATAAATTTACTGTTGGTACCCTCGATTTACAAGTCGGCGATTCCCAAAATGAACAGGTTGAACCATTTATTATTTCTGATTTGGGTACAGGTAAAATTGCTGGCCAAAAAATTTGGAAACTCAAAAATACTGGAAGTTTGTCTGGTCAATTTATTGCTGAACTTTCAAACATCTCCGATAATGAAAATGGTTGTAATGTCCCAGAAAAAGAAGTTGATCAAACTTGTGATGACCCCGGTATTGGTCAAGGTGATTTAGGTAAATTAATTAGTGTCAATCTTTATTTAGATAATAGTCTTAAAATGACCTTTCCTTTAACTCCTTCAGGCATTTCTGCTTTAGAAAATTATTGGTCTAACAATAAAGTTATTTTAAATCCAGGCCAAGAATCAGAACTAAAAATAGAGTGGTTTGAAACCGGTGAATATGGTAACGAAATCCAAAGTGATAGCTTATCTTTTGATTTAAATTTCAATCTTCAGCAAGTCATAAATTAATCTATGTCCTCAGCTCTAAGTTTTTTAAAATGGCTAGTAACTTCAATCCTAATAGTTTTAGCCTTATTCTTCCTCTTATCTCAGTTTAATCTCCCTGGCAATTACAAAATATTTTTAGTCCAATCAGGGTCCATGTCACCAGCTCTTAAAACTGGTGATATGGTTATTGTCAAACCAATTTCGTCATATCAAGTTAACGATATTATTACCTTTAACTCTCATCAAAATTTTACCGTCACACACCGCATTATCCAAACAAACAATAATGGCTTTATCACCAAAGGTGACGCCAATTCGGTCACCGACCAAAACCAAGTCAATAAATCTCAAATACTAGGCAAAGTTTTTTTTACCGTTCCTAAAATTGGCTATTTCATTATGTTTGTTAAAAGTCTGCCAGGCCTAATTACCCTTATAATTATTCCTTCAACTTTGATTATTTATCAAGAGTTTTTAGAAATAAAAAAGAATTTTAAAAAAACTGTTACTCAATAATTTTTATGGCTAGAATTTGGTTTTTAGTTCTAATTTTTAGTCTCATTTTAATTAAACCTACTAACGCTGATTTTGTTTCCACTAAATCGGTTAAAAACAATCAATTTGCAGCCACTACCCTCGATTTTTCTCAACTAAAAACTACCAACGAATCAGCTGTTGAAAGTTTGTTTAACATTGATCATCTTATTCCTGGTGGCTATCAAGTCACTACCTTGAGAATCAAAAACCAAGGTAAATCTAATTTAAAATATAACCTTTCTTTCCAAAAAATAGCTGGGGATGATAATCTGTGTCGTCACCTAAAAATCGATTTATCAAAAAGTAATCAAATTTTTTATCAAGGCAATTTAGTCGATCTTAATTTAACTGATTCTTTTAATTCCAATCAAATTTCTAATGATTGGCTAATTACTCTTAAACTTGATTCAGATTATCTTTCTACTCAGTCGGGTTTTTGTCAATTTAATTTAGTCATCTTGGGTTTTAATCAAGATATTAATCAAAAAAGTGGTTTTGAATATCAACAAATTATTTCCAATAATGTTTCAGTCAATTAAATTAACTCCAAATTAAAATTTCTTATATACTTAAACTGTGAAACGTAATTGGTCATATTTTTTTCTACCTAAAAAGGAAAATAATTTTCGTGCTGCTATTCTCAAGAATGGTTTCTTAGCTTTGTTGTTGGGTGTTTATCTTCTCAATCAAGCTTTTATTAAATATCTCAGTTTAACCAAACCTGGAGTTTTAGGTTATTCTTCCGAAATCACAGCTCAAAAAGTTTTTGATCAAACCAATCAACAAAGAACCAATCTTGGGTTACCTGCTCTTAAATATAATTCTCTTTTATCCCAATCTGCCACCAAAAAAGCCGAAGATATGTTTGCTAATAATTATTGGGCTCACAATTCTCCCAAGGGTACCACCCCCTGGGATTTCTTTAAACTAGTTGGTTACCAATATTCTGTTGCTGGTGAAAACTTAGCTCGCGATTTTTATGACACCGATTCTCTTATGAAAGCATGGATGAATTCTCCCACACATAAGGCCAATATTATTAATCAGAAATACCAAGAAATTGGTATTGGTGTGGTTAACGGCACTCTTGGTGGTATTAAAACTACTTTAGTAGTTCAACATTTTGGCACTCCAATTGTTGCTATCTCTCAATCCAAAAAAACTCCAGAAACTAAAAATACTAACACCGACGACATTGTCATTAATGATGAACAAAACAAAGTTGTTGATACTGCAACCAATACACCAGAAAGCCAAGTGTTAGCTCAAAATCAGCAAAATTATCTTAATCCTTTAACTCTTAATAAAATTTTTGGTTTTATCATTTTTGGTTTAATTATTGTCGTTTTATTTGTTGATGGTTATTTGACTCTCAAACACGGTGTTCATCGTTTAACCGGTTCTAGTGTTGGCCATATTGGTTTTTTAATTGTCATTCTTTTATTTATTCTTTACCAACAACAGGGGGTAATTTTTTAAATGATTATTCCAAAAGAAGTCCGCCAAAAACCAGCAGAGTATATTATTCTTGGTTCTATTTTTCTAATTGGCCTACTCCTATATATTTTTGCTCCGTTCGATGCTCACGGAAAAAGGGTTATTGTTTATCTTATGGCCGCTAACTATTTTTTTTGGAGTTTATATCACCATTACAAACGAGGTGACCTTAGTCTTCAAATTATTATCGAATACCTAGTCTTTGCCTTATTTGGTATTGCTTTACTTACTTTATCGTTTTTTTAATTTGTTCTACTTGCCATTGTTTTATTTTTTTTGGATCTCCCGACAATAAAACCTCTGGTACTATCTTCCCCATAAAATCTCTTGGTCTGGTGTACTGAGGGTACTCGATTGTCCTCATCTTTTGACCATCAATTTCTGTTTCCGACCAACTTTCAGTTTTACTTGACTCGTCTTTACCCAAAACACCGGGTAATAATCGGGCTACCGAATCAATCAATACCATTGCTGGTAATTCACCTCCAGTCAACACATAATCACCAATCGATATTTCTTCGTCAATCATATAATCACTAATTCTTTGGTCAAATCCTTCATAATGCCCAGCCAATATCACCAAATTATCCAATTTTGATAATTCTTCTGCTTTGGCTTGATCAAACTTTTTTCCTCTCGCCGACATCATAATTATTCTTGTTTTATTTTTATTTAAGCCCTGCCCTGTCAAGGGAAGGGTTTGGGAAGGGTTTTGTCCTAAAATTTCTATTAGTGCCTTATAAACCGGCTCAGGTCTAATCAGCATCCCTACATCACCACCAAACGGTTTATCGTCTACCGAACCATAATCATCAATTGCCCAATCACGCAAATTATGGGTTTTTATTTCCACTAAATTATTTTTAATCGCCCTTTTTATAATGCTTTCTTCAAAGGGGGACTCAAACATTTTTGGAAACAATGTTAACACATCTATTTTCATAGGCTTATTTTATCATTTTGCGTTATACTCATTTTATATATGACAACAAAAACTCAAAAACCAGTTGCTGTTATTGTTATCCCTACCTACAATGAAGCCGACAATATCGGCCGAATGATTGAATATCTTAATACCAAAACTTTTGTTGACATTGAAAATAAAAAACATGATTTAACCGAAGATTGGCAAATGAAGATTTTAGTAGTTGATGGTAATTCACCCGATGGTACCGGTAAAGTTGTCGAAAAAGAAGCCAAAAAATATTCTAATACATTTTTGTATACCGAAACCAGTAAAGATGGTATCGGTGCTGCTTATCTCAAAGGCTTTAAATACGCTATGGAACAACTCAAAGCCGATTTTGTCTTTGAATTCGATGGTGATTTTCAACACCCTCCAGAAACTATCCCTGTCATGTTAAAAGCCATGGAAGATGGTTACGATTATGTCATTGGTTCCCGCAAAATTAAGGGCGGTTCCAATCCTAAAGGTTGGGGTTTCAAGCGAGTCTTTTTCTCAGAAGTTGGCGGATTTACTGCTCGTTTCATGATGTTTTTCCCTTTCAAAAATTTCTTTAAAGTCACTGACCCAACTACCGGTCTCAAAGTCACTCGTGTCAAAGGTTTTATCGACAAGATGGATATGGACTACAGTCGTTTGTTAACTCGTAGTTTTGGTTATAAACTTCAACTTCTTTTTGAAACTCTCAAAATGGGAGCTAAATTTAAAGAAGTTCCACTTCAATTCCATGTTCGTAATGCCGGCGAATCAAAAATTGAATCAAAAACTGCCAAAGATATTTTCCGAGTTGCTTTTTTACTTCGTTGGCGTGATGAATTTACCCAAAAATTCCTTAAATTTGGCACTGTCGGTTTTGTTGGCTATTTAGTCAATGCTACCTTCTTATCAATTTTCTCCAAAACTTGGTCTATTGAATGGCTTTCTTGGTTGTTATCTACTGAATTGTCTATTATCAGTAATTTCACCCTCAATAATCTTTGGACATTTAAGTCACAACAAATTTCTGAATCCAAGCAATTAGTTTCCAAATTCCTTCAATTCAATCTTTCTTCTATGGGGGCTTTATTAATCCAAACTATTTTTGGAACTTTAGGTGTTATGGCTTTTGGCTCTGGTTCTCGACAAATATTATTACCATTTATCATTGTTTTCTTAGTTCTTCCTTACAATTGGTTCATGTATAACAAGTTCATTTGGAAGAATAAGAAAAAATAATCTCAATATTGTAAAATACATATATCTATATCTAATTATTTATTAGACATTAGAAATTAGACATTAGAAATTTTTATGAAAGGTATTATTCTTGCCGGTGGCCGTGCCACTCGTCTTCGTCCATTAACTGCCATTACTTCTAAGCAGCTTCTTCCTGTCTACAATAAACCCATGATTTTTTATCCTATCGAAACTTTAATTAAAGCCGGTATTAAGGATATTTTAATCATTATTGCCCCCGATTATTCTGGTCATTTTTTAAATCTTTTAGGAGATGGTAAGGAATTCGGTGCCCATTTTAATTATGCCGTTCAAAAAGAACCAAAAGGACTAGCTGATGCCTTCATTATTGGTGCCGATTTTATCGGCGACGATAATGTCACCATGATTTTGGGTGACAATATTTTTGAACAAGATTTTTCTTCCGAAATTAAAAATTTCAAATCGGGTGGTATGGTTTTTGCCAAACAAGTACCCGATCCAGAACGTTTTGGTGTTGTCGAATTCGACCAAAACATGAAAGCTGTTTCTATAGAAGAAAAACCAGCCAAACCAAAAAGTAATTATGCCGTCGTTGGTCTTTATACTTACGATAATCAAGTCGTTGATATCGCCAAGAATCTTAAGCCATCAGATCGTGGTGAAATCGAAATCACTGACATTAACCGAACTTATTTAGAAAAAGGTCAATTGCAAGTCAATATTTTTGACTCCCTTTGGGAAGATGCCGGCACTTTCGATAGTCTTTTACATGTCAGCAATATCATGGCCGAAAAAGCCAAGCAACAAGGCTAAGGTTTTATGAATTTTTCCCAAAATTTCATTAAATCACCTCAGCTTGTTTCTCAGCTTATTCAATCAAGTCAATTATCACCCGGTGATATCGTTGTCGAAATTGGTCCCGGAAAGGGGATTATTACTCAAAAATTATTAGACTTTGGTTGCCAAGTTATTGCCATCGAAAAAGATCGTCATTTAATTGCTGAACTTCAGTCTCGATTTTCTCAAAATAAAAACTTTAAATTAATTAATACTGACTTTCTTTTATGGTCATTACCCAAAACATCTTATAAAATTTTTTCCAACATTCCTTTTTCTATTACGGCTCCTATAATTAATAAAATTCTTAAATCAAACAATAAACCCACCGAAATGTATTTGATTCTTCAGCAAGAAGCCGCCGAAAAATTTTCTTTGTTTGATGATATTAATAATCAAGACGCCATTTTAGTTGCTCCATTTTATGATATTGAAATTTTAGGTGATATAGACAGAACAGCTTTTACTCCAAAACCTCAGGTCAATATTGTTTTTGCCAAATTTGCCCTCTTAAACGAACCTTTAGTTAATTTCCCTCATTATCAACAATTCCGTGATTTTATTATTTTTGGTTTTAATCAATGGAAACCCAATATTTTTGAAATTTACAAAAAAATATTTTCTTATGATCAATTCAAAAAAATTAATCATCAATTAAAAGTAAATTCCCTCAAACCAACTCAATTAAATCTTGATCAATGGCTAAATTTATTTTCTATTTACCAAAAATTTGTCCCTGATACTAAAAAACGCCTCATCGTCGGATTTGAGAAAAATCACTTATCCCATATTAAATCGTCAAACTAATTTCCCCTATTGAATTAAATTATTGTTCGATATACACTCCACCTAATATCGAAAAAATATATATAAAAGTAAAAAGCATTTTTATATAAATTGTTTTCCTGTACCTGAACAATTAAGAAAGGAAAGAGAGGTGAATCAGTTTTGTCTCGTGCTCTCGTCGCTCGCCAATGTTTCCAAGCAATGGCCCTGGGTTAAGAGAGGAGGCAATCCGTTGCACTAGTATATGCAGCACAACCGACAAACAAGCCTTCGAGTGGAGAACTTTCTCTCTAGAGTATTCGAATCTCGTGCGATAGAAGGCTCCAATTGTGGAGATAATCTTCTGATCATGCATCAGGTGAGTTTTCGAATAAGCTAGTTTGGGATTGTCTTTGCCATTCGTGTTGCACCTGGGAACTGAGGGAATTCTTCCAAGTCTAATCGCACCGCCCTCGCGTTAGGCTAGTGAAGAATATGTGCCCTCTAGACCGATTGTATTATGAAAATACAATCAGAAAGGTTGGTGTTCCGTTGAACTAGTTAGTCTGCTCCAGACAACATCATGCCGCCATCATCGCTGTTGTGAATCTCGATCCACTGCACACTTAAGCCCTACAAGGCTGAAAGGGATATTCCCATGTGGTAGTGAAATCGTTTTCAAGAGGCATGATTTGGTAACTTGGTAGCTGCCAGTCTATCGCCTCAAGAACACATCGACATATCCTCAACGCCCTGTCTGTCGTAACACACACAACACGCGAGGAGGTATTCTAAAGATGCGTCAACACACCAACACTGGTCCGCCCGTGATGAAAAACACCACGAATTCCGACATGCCGGCCAAGGTCGCCCACTGAGCTGAGCTCTTCGATGTAGCCCAGCCCTTGGCCTCCAAAAATGCATTTTCGGCCCGGCGCGTCTACACGAGAAGTTCCTTTGGAACACCCAAGTCTCGTCTGACTTTCGCCATTTTCCGCAACACGGTGATAAATCCTCCACGGATTGCTCATTCGCCGGGCCGACGGAAAAACTGAATAACTCTGGTGTCATTCTGACCCAACCATTGGGCCAGGGGAGATCCTGCACACGCTTTGTCGTGTCGCCGGCTACCATTGTCTCTACGCGCGATCGATGTGCGTTGTAATCTCTTCCTTTCCCGACTTATCTTTGGCCTAGTGCTGTGTTCATACTCGCATCGTGCGAAACACATCCCTAGGCCTCGTTTTTTTTTCTTAAACTAAACTTCCTTAAACGTTTTGATTATCTCGTCTACCTTCGAATCGTAATTTGTATTTATCAAAGTAATATAAAAATTTCCTATTTTCTTTACCGTCACATTTTTATAAGTACTGTCATATTTTTTCTGATATTCTGACTCGTTATTCCAAACTTCTATTGCCAAATCATACGATTGTCCACCACCATAAATTAACGCCACTGCTTTTGGCCAACCATACATACTTTCTTTATCGGTTAACACTTTATATTTTTCTGGATAAGAAATTTCAAAACTATATTGTTTGTTAGTATAAGTTTGCCATCCATTAGATAAATTTAATGTGGGCGTCGCTGTTTGAATTATTGTTTTTGTTGGTAATATTGTTGGCGATATTGTCTCTGTAACCTTTTGTGGTGCTTCAGTAATCAAATCAGTTTTATTATCTTTGCTTTTTTGAGTTCCGTAATAATAAGCAAAGCTTCCACTCACTCCAACCAATAAAACAATCAATACAACTTCAATGAAATTATTCTTCATCTACCAAAATTATACTATTTCTCCCAGCCACTTTCAAAAAACGGTATTTTATCTTGATATTTTTGCCAAGCCTCTTTTATATGCGGCAATAAATTTTCTGGCAAATTGTCTATATCAAACCAACTTAAATCATCACATTTATCCGGTTCTCCAATCATTATTTTTCCTTCCCATTTTTCACAAACAAAGAAAAAATCAGCATATTCTTGATCTGATGATTTTCGGTGAATTGTTATTGCCGGAACCAAATTTTCTTTTCTGACCACAATTTTTGCCTCTTCCATCGCTTCTCTAATCATTGCTTGTGTTACTGTTTCATTGCCATCCAAATGACCAGCAACTAAACTATATTTTCCATCCATCCAACCAGTATTAAATCTCCTTAATAATAAAATCCGATTATCTTTTTTTAAAAACAAATAAACTGCCGATCTTAATTTAAATCTTTCACTTTCCATAATTCATTTTGACTTAATGATCTTTTTAGAAACTTCACCTACAAAAAGTCTAAAAGCTAGTCTATTTTCTGGCTCATAAATATAAGGAATTCCGACTATTTGACCACAACCAGAACAAATAAAATTAGGAATCAACGTTAATGGTTGTTTTTCTAACCCAACATATTTATCTGATTCAAAAATTCTGTCTAAATACATCCTCTTTAATAATCCCGGTCCGTCTTTTTGATAAAGACACAAATGTTGTCCGCACCTAGCACAAGAAATATCTAATAATCTGGAATATCCACCCCTAGCTTTTTTATACTTATCACTCTTAAATTTAATTTGCGACACAACCTATTTTAGCAGATTTTTTTTTGTTAACCGTTTGGGACGACGTTGGAACTTTTTTAGATTCAATTTAAATATTTTTGAAAAACAGACTTTAATTCTTCTGGTTTATATTTACCGGGGTTAAACCTAATTAAAGGAAAATTGTTTCTCTTAAAAATTTCGTCAACAAATTTATCACGTTCTTGCCTATCAATCCTTTCATGACTGGAATCATCAAGCTCTATAGCAAAAAGAGGAGATTGAGTATTTTTATTAACAACTAAAAAATCTACAGACTTTTGGCTTATTTTTCTAAACCACATCACATAATATTTATATAGCTTTTGATATTCAATATCAAAGATCTTACTTAAATTGACCTGTGGATATACAGAATATTTAGGTTCTAATAAAGATTTTAAAGTCTCAAACAACAATCTTTCATGAGATGTCATAACGGTTTTTTTAATTTTGTATGGCAGATATTTATATTCATCTTTGCCCTCATTTTTTATTCTAAAATCTTCAAATTTTTTTAAAAATTCTTCTTCTTTAATTTCTTTTAAGAATTCTACTTCGTTATACTTTTTTTTATCATCATCAAACAATCCATTTTCCTTAAGTTTTTTTAATTTTTCCAAATATTCTTCTTTAGATTTTTTTAACAATTCAATTTTATTTTTATTAAATCTGTTTACTACAAAAATACAAACAGCAGCCAAAATCACTAATAATAATTCCATGATTAATCCTATCATTTAAAAACAAGGGGTGTAAAAAACAAATGACCATTTTTGCAATGGTGTCCTTTTTGTTACCCCGCATGGTGTCCTTCACTTCGTTTCGGAACACCTCAAAATCCTGCGAGCTTCAATATCTTTCGCCAAAACTTCAGAAACTAATCGTTTGTAAGCAAAAGCTTTTCCTGATCCGCTTTTTAAATAAAGTTCAAAATCTTTTGCTTCCTTTTCGGTATTAAACGCACCATACCAAACCAAATTCCAAGGGGTATGTGGCTTTGTAGAAAATACTTTACTACTATTATGTAATTTAAATCTATTTTTTAAATCCGACGTGTAACCGTAGTAAAAAATATGAGATTTTGAACTTAATAAAATATATGAGTAATACACACTTCAGTATAATCATTCTGAAGCTTTAGCGAAAGATGAGTTACCCCGCATGGATTCGAACCACAATTCTTGCGTTCAGAGCGCAATGTCCTACCATTAGACGACGGGGTATTGATTAAGTTCAATACTTGACCCCTAGTCTTGAGCTTATCGAAAGACGATGGGGTAGTAATGGCCAATATTATACTTCAAATGCTATAATTTAGCCAAATGCAAACTATAGAACAACTAATTCAAGAATTAAAACTTACTCCTGAACAAGCCGAAGGAGTCAAGCAATATATGAACAGTCTTTTGGTCGAACTTCTTGAAAGTATTAAACAAGATCACATCAACAATTTTGACGAAACTATCAACAATCTTAAAAGCAATTAATTTTTAAGACTATATCTCAGTTTTTCCCGTCCAATACTTGTCGGTTCTCCATGCCCCGAAAACACATCAGTTTCTTCCGGTAATTCCATCAATTTTCTTAAACTTTCAAAAATTTTTTTGGTCGAGCCATATTTAAAATCAGTTCTACCTCGCAAATCTTTAAATAAAGTGTCACCGGAAAATAATAAATTATCTTCTTTACTGTAAAGACAAACTGATCCTGGTGTGTGACCTGGAGTTCTAATTACTTCTAATTTACTTTTTCCAAAATTAATTTCTCCAATTTCTACTAAATCTTTATCAACTTTTAAAATATTGGGAGTTCTAATATCCATTTTTAAAAAATGTTTTGCCGTTTCGTCCTGTCTATCCAACAAAAATTTATCTTTTGAATTAATATAAACCGGCACATTGTACATCAATTTCAAATCCAAAGCCGCCAAAGAGTGGTCAAAATGGCCGTGTGTCATTACTACTCCTACTAAATTTATCCCTTTATTCATTAATTCTTCCGAAATCGCCACTCCGTCATCTGCCGGGTCAATCACTAACCCATCTTTTGTTTCTTCATCCCAGACTAAATAACAATTTGTCTCAAGTTGGCCCAAAACCAGTACTTCAAATTTAATCATAGGTTATAATAACTCATAACTATGAACGAAAACAAACCTGTCTCCAAAAGATTATTTATCGGTAGTTTGCCCTATCGCTTTACCGAAGGTGAGCTTTTGGATTTATTTATCTCTGAAGGAAAAATTATTTCTGTACGGATTATGCACAACCGTTGGGGTAAAAGCCGAGGTATGGGTTACGTCGAATATGAAAATTTAGATGATGCTATTCGTGCTAAAGAAAAATATCACAATTTCCATTTGGGTGATCGCAGTATTATTGTCGATTATGCTCAACCCGATCCATTTTTAACTCCCGAAGGCCAAGCCCGTCATCAAGAAGCCCTTGAAAAGCATCCTAATCGTCGCCAGGCTTTAAATTATTTACCTCATCCCGATTCTGACACCAACGAATATCAAAAACGCAGTTTTCAAGCTCATTCATCTTCACGTTTTAGTTTTGACGATCATCAATCAAATAATAATAATGACCAATTTAAACCACAGCGAAAATATAAAGGTGGTAAACCAGTTTTTAATTCTTTAGGTAAATCATTAAATCGAGATACTAGTGGTGAATTTACCCCCAAATTTGTTCCAGAATCTTTTCCTAGTAAAAATAAGAAGAAATTCCGCCCTCGTCCTGGTCAAAAACCAGAATATTTAGCTAGTTCCCCTTTACACGTTCGTAGTAGCGTTTTTAAGCAGCGCCATTTTGGATCAAAAACTGGAGCCAAGTTCGCCGCCAAAAGCAAAAAGATCTAATATGTCTTTTGACAGGAATATTAAATTACTCCGTTGGCATAGTTTTTTTAGTGATTTTAGTCTCTGGTCTCCCCTGGCTATTATTTATTTTTCTGCTGTTTCTGGTTCTTATACTTTAGGGTTGAGCATATTTTCCATTATGATGGTATCTTCGTCCATTTTTGAACTACCAACAGGTTTTATCTCAGATAAACATGGTCGCACCAAAACCTTAGTTTTTGGGTCTATTGCCTTTCTTTTTGGTGCTATTTTTTATGCTATTGGGTTAAATTATTGGTTTTTGGTTATTGGAGCCATCTCTCAAGGTTTAGGTCGTGCTTTTTATAGTGGTAATAACGATGCTCTTCTTTATGATAATTTGGCCTCTGTCAATAAAATTAACGAATTCGAAGAATACAATGGAAAAATTGGCTCTATGGATCAATTAGCTTTGGCTATTTCAGCTATATTTTCAAGTTTAATTGCTTTTGTTCCTATTTCTGTTTTATTGTGGATATCTGTGATTCCTCGATTAATTTGTCTATTTTTAAGCTTAAAAGTAATCAATGTAGAAATAGTAAAAAAAGAATCTGGTAATATTTTTATTCATACCAAGCAAGCTTTTAAAAATTTTATTTCTAATTTTAAACTCAGACAATTAAGTTTAGTTAGTATTATTGGTTTTGGTATGGGTGAAGCTACTTGGCAATTTCGTTCCGCTTTTATTAATACTCTTTGGCCGACTTGGGCGGTTGGTTTTGCTCAAGTTTTATCCAATTTTGGCGCTAGCTTAAGTTTTAAGTTCAGTGGCAAAATAATAAAAAAATTTACTGCTTTTAAAATATTAATTTTCGATGGAATTTACTCTAAATTTATTGATTTAATTAGTCTAATTTTCCCAGGAGTTTGGTCACCAGGACTAATGGCTTCAACGTCTTTATTGTATGGCGCTAGTTCAGTTTCTGAAAATAAACTTTTACAAACCGAATTTACTTCACATCAACGAGCCACCATGGGTTCACTAAATTCACTGGCCGGAAGTTTATTCTTTTCCATATTTGCAGTTGTCTTAGGTATTTTTGCCGATAAATTTGGTGCCCGAAACGCCATTTTAATAGAAACTATTTTAAGTTTTATAATCTTTATTCCTTTATATCGTTTTTATAAAGCCGATCATGAAAAATAATTTTTTATCTCAACCAAATATCATCGGTCTTTCACCAATGGATGGTATTACCGATGAAGCTTTTCGTTTAGTTCAAACCAAAATTGCCAAACCAGATTTAATGTTTACTGAATTTGTTAGTGCCGAAGGTATTTCTCGCGGTGGTATCAAACTATACGACACTCTTTTATTTTCTTCCGAAGAACGCCCTATCATTGGTCAATTATTTGGAAAAGACCCTGACAGTTTTTATAAATCTGCCATTATTTTATGCGAACTTGGTTTTGATGGCGTTGATATTAATATGGGTTGTCCCGCTAAAACCGTCACTCAACATGGCAGCGGTGCTGCTCTAATTGCCAAACCAGAATTAGCCGTTCAAATTATTCAATCCACCAAACAGGGGATTGATGATTGGTTTTTTGGCAAGGTCAAGATTACTGACATTGGTCTTAATCAAAAAACTTTGGATATCATCAAAAAAAATCAAAGATATTCAAAAATAGAAAAAAATTTCTCCCCTTCATCAAGGGGAGATGTCGATTTATCGACAAAAGGGTTTTGCCCAACTCTATCAGTTAAAACTCGTCTCGGTACCTCTGACCCTATAGTTGAAAAATGGATTCCAATTTTACTTTCTCAACCAATCGATTTTTTAACCATTCATGGTCGGACTCTCAAACAAGCTTATGCCGGTCAAGCCGATTGGAGTCAAATCCAAAAAGTTGTTAAATTAGCCAAAGGTACGGGTATAAAAATATTTGGTAATGGTGATATTCAAAATCGCCAACAAGGGGGAGAGTATTGTCAAAAGTATGGTGTTGATGGTGTTTTAATTGGCCGAGCCGCCGGTGGTAATCCTTGGGCTTTTAATAATCACGTTGCTACACCTCAAGAAAAATTTTCTGCCATACTACTTCACATTCAAATGTTTCAAGAAGTTTTTCCTCATCGCTGTTTCGATAGTCTTCGCAAACATTTTTTGCTTTATACTTCCGATTTCCCTAATGCCAAATCACTCAGAATGAAACTTGTTAGATTAAACTCAGTCAAAGAACTTTTGTCCCTTGAAGATGAATTTCAGCCTTGATAAAGTTAAAAGTATGCCAGACGAAAATCAAGCTCAAACCATCCTTAATATTGAATCTCTCATCAATACCGCCACTGTCCGTCTTGATGAAATAAGTAAGCAACTCCAAGAGCAAAAAGGTATGATTGACGCTCTCTTAGAGAATAATGCCGAGTATCAAGAGATCGAAAAAGAAGCCAAAAAACAGGCCAAATTAAAAACTTCTGCCAAGCAAAATGTTCTTAGTGCTCCCGAAGCCAAGTCAACCCTCGACAAACTCAAAGAAAATCAGACTCAAGCCAAAGAACTAAAAATCGCCTTATCTGATTATTTAGCTCAATACGTCGCTCTTTCTGGTACTAACCAAATCGAAGGTCCAGACGGTGTTGTTCGCCAAATTATTTACACTGCCAAGTTAGTAAAAACCAAATAATAGTTTATAATCCACCTATGGCACAAAATATTTCCCAAAATGATTTCCAAAAAGAAGTTTTAGATTCCAAAGGTAAAGTTTTAGTCGATTTTTGGGCTCCTTGGTGTGGTCCTTGCCAAATGCTTGGTCCTATCATTGAAGAATTGAGTCATGAATTAACTGATGTCAAAGTTGTCAAAGTTGATGTTGATCAAGCTCCAGAAATTTCCAGTAAGTACGGTGTTTCAGGTATTCCTACTGTTATGCTCTTCAAAGATGGTCAACCAGTCGAAACCATTGTCGGTTTCCGCCAAAAACAAGATTATCTTAATGCCATCAATAAGGCATAATTAAATGGATTTAAACCAACTTAAAACTTTTTTAGATTCTCAGCATCTTCCGACTTTCCGTTTCCGTCAAATTGTAAAAAACTATTATTCTGGTCGTTATTCAAATTTTGACCAGATGACCGATCTTTCCCTTGATTTACGCGCCAAACTTTCTTCTGAATTTAATCTTCTTTCTGTTAGTGAAACCAAAACAGTTGGAGATAATTCAGTTCAAAAAACTTTACTAAAATTATCTGACGGTCAATCAATCGAAACAGTTTTGATGGATTATGAAGATTGGATAACTGCCTGTGTTTCCTCTCAAGTTGGTTGTGCCCTAAATTGTCAGTTTTGTGCCACCGGTAAAATGGGTTTTAAGCGCAACTTAACTGTTGATGAAATTGTTGATCAAATCCTTTATTGGAATCAAAAAATATTTCCTCAATTTGTCGGTCGAATTGTTTTTATGGGTATGGGTGAGCCATTTTTAAACTGGGACAATCTTCTTGCCGCCCTCGAAATTATTAATTCTCCCGATGGTCTCAATATTGGTGCTCGGAAAATTAGTATTTCTACTGCCGGCGTCGCCGATAAAATAATTAAATTCACTAAGTTAGATACTCAAATCAATTTAGCTGTCTCGCTTCACTCTGCCAATCAAAAATATCGCGAATCGATTATGCCTATTGCTCGGCAATATAATCTAGAAGAACTTAAAAAAGCTTGTTTGTATTATGTTAATCACACCAATCGTCAATTATTTTTTGAATATGCTCTTACCGACAAAAATACTTCCCAAACCGACGCCAAATTATTAGCTGATTTTCTCCATTCTCATCGTTTGTTTTTCCTTAATCTTATTCCTCTTAATCCAGTTACTGGTGGTTTAATTCCGGCCACCAAAGATCAACAAAAACTTTTTATGAATTACCTTAATCAATTAGGGGTAGAGTATTCACTTCGCAAATCTTTCGGTCAATCTTATTCCGCTGCCTGCGGTCAACTCGCCACAAATTCAAAATAATCTATTTATTCGACAATTACGTGATTTTTCTGATATACTGACGGACTGATTAACTGATAAACTAAATTATGCTTATCGACGAAGTTCATATTATTATCAAAGGTGGTGACGGTGGCGATGGTATCGTTCATTTTTATAATGATGCTTTCCGTCCCAAAGGTGGCCCAGATGGGGGCACTGGTGGCGACGGTGGTTCTGTTTATTTCGAAGGTGTTTCTGATATTTCCAAATTAAATCAATTTCGTCATGCCAAAGTTTATGCTGCCGAACCTGGTCAACCAGGTGATCGCAACAATCGTACTGGCAAAGGCGGCGATGATTTAATTATTCAAGTTCCTGTTGGCACTGTAGCTCTTTACGACAATGGTACTTCTATCGAAATTACCCAAGTTGGTCAAAAAGTTCTCATGGCTCGTGGTGGTAGTGGAGGAAAGGGTAACTATATGTTCCGGTCAGCTACTAATCAAACTCCACAAGAAAGAGAATTAGGTTATAAGTGCACTCCCAAAAAACTTTTTTTACAACTCAAACTTATTGCTCAAATCGGTCTTATCGGTTTACCTAATGCTGGTAAAACTAGTTTATTAAACGAACTTACTCCAGCTCATGCCAAAGTTGCCAATTACGCTTTTACCACTCTCGAACCAAATTTAGGTGTTACCAAAGGTGGTTTAATTATTGCCGATATTCCGGGACTTATTGAAGGTGCTGCTGAGGGTCGTGGTTTAGGCGTTAAATTCCTCAAACATATCGAACGAACTAGTTTATTAATTCATTGCGTCTCGGCCGAATCAACCAATCCTCTTAAGGATTACCAAACTATTCGCCAGGAATTATCTAACTACAGTTCTACTCTTGCCAAAAAACCAGAAATTATTGTCCTTACTAAATCTGATACTTTAAACGAAAAAGATATTAAGCCTCTCAAAAAAGAAATCGGCGCCGACGTGGTCACTTCCATCATCGACACCGATAGTATCAAACAACTTAACGATCTTATTGCTAAAAAACTAGGCTAAGATAACTTTTTTCACTTTATCCCAATCTTTCTTTAATTGAGACACTAATTTAGTTGCTCCATTTTTGGTTGCTTTCAAATCACTTTTGTATTCATCCACAATATCCTCCACAATCATGGCATATTTGTCTCTGTCAATTTCTTTTCCAGCAGTTTTTACTTCAGCCACTTTTTCCATTACTGCAGTTTTAATTTCTTTATATTTATCCATTGCCTCGTCAGTTGCTTCGCCAAAAACTTCTTCCACTTTTCCTTTGGTATCTTTCACTCCAGTTTGAACCTCTTTAGTTAATTTGGTTAACATTTTTTTAATATCCTCTCTGGTTTTTTTACCTGATTGTGGAGCTAACAATAAACCCCCAACTGCTCCAGCTGCGGCTGCTAATAAACCAGCCAAGAAAAAACTTCCTTTTTTTGCCATAATTTTTTGATTATTTAATTAAGTAACTAATCAAGTCTAAATTAATTACAATTCTCTGTCAATTAAATATGTCCCATTTTGAGACTCTCTTAAGTCATAACCAAAAGCTCGTCGGCTTACTGCTATTATCGGCGGTGCTTGTATCCTTTTAAAATAACTCAACTTAAACATCTTCCATTTTTCCTCTAAATCTTTTTTAAACTCAAATCTAGTTTTAAAATATTTTTTAATCAATCCACTTTCTAACTTCATTTCTTCTTCAATTTTTCCTTTGTCGTACCAATCTAAAATTTCTTTTGGATCTTTTCTAAACTCTACAAACGCTCTCACCAATTTGTCGTGATAAGGGTAGAGGATTGGGTCACCTTTTCCCTTGGTTACATCTTGTTTATCACTCAATTCTGCTGATGCTACCACTTCAAAAATTTCTTTGGGTATTAATTCTTTCTGGCTGATTTTATTAATATAGTTTGCCAATTTATAGACTTCCCATTTATACAAATCTCCCAACGGACAAATTGCCCCATTCATATCACCGTAAAGTGTCGTGTACCCCAAAGCCATTTCTGTTTTATTACTATTATTAATGATTACTCCACCCACACAAGCCGCCACCCCGGCCAAAATTCGACTCCCTCTATCTCTGGCCTGAATATTTTCTCTCACCATTTCATTTGTCAAAAATCCACTATTTTCCAATTGAATTATTGTTCTGTCTACCGATTCTTGTATCGGCATTATTTTATAATTTATTCCCAAATTTCGGCATAAATTTTGTGCCAAATTTTTAGTCAAATCGGAATTAAATTTTGACGGCATATTAATTCCAATTACATTCTCTTTTCCTAACACTGTTGTTACTAAACTAGTCGACACTGCCGAATCAATTCCACCACTGACTCCAATCACTACTTTTTTAATTCCTGTTTGTTCAAAAAATTTTTTCAGTCCATAAACCAAACAATCATACAATTCCTTTGTGTCATTTTCATTGCATACAAAATCACAGCCTTCCGAAGCTTTAGCGAAGGAGGCCTTCATATCTAATCCAATTTCTAACATCTCCTCTTTATATGGATTTGTCACAGCCACAATCACTCCATCTGAATTGTAAATAGTTGATGATCCGTCAAACAAAAAAATATTTTTTCCATTATTCTGAATTCCCACATTATTACAGTAAATAAATGGGACGTTTGTGCTAGCTACTAATCGACTTATTATTCGGTGTCGTTTAAAATTCTTTCTCCAAGTCCAGGGTGAGGCCGAAATATTAATTATTAATTCGGCTCCATTTTTTACTAATATTTCAGTTGGATTAATTGAATAATTTTCCCACCACATATCTTCACACAAAGTTAAACCAATTTTAATTTTGTCCTCGCCAATTTTTACCTCAAAAGGTCTCAATAATTCTTCCACTTTTTCTCCTCTTTCATTAGCTAACTTCATCATCGAATAAAAATATCTCTCATCATCGAACTCCCTATATTTAGGTAATAAAGTCTTAAAAGTATGTCCTTCAAAAACTCCATTATCTAACCATTTTTTATCTTGGGCTATCAACGCCGCATTATATTTCCTAATCCTTCCATCTTCTCCAATCTTTTCAAAATCTGCCCAAACATTTCCCCAAATAACTATTATTCCATCACTTTCTTCTCTAATAATTTCATTAATTTTCATTAATTTTTTTATCAAACTTTCATTTTCCCATTCGTCGCCAATCAAATATCCCGCCACCGCCATTTCGGGGAAAATTACTATATCGTTTTTATTTTTTTTAGCCTCTCTAATTTTTTCAATTATTTTTTCTGTATTTTTATCTGGCCGCCCGGGGACTACTTCCATTTGTACCACCGCCACCCTAATTTTCTTCATTAGCCAATTATACCTAATAAGGTTCCTTTTTTAAGGGAAAGGTGGTGCCAAGCACTAAAGGGTTTTGTATTTAAATATCACTTCTCAATTTTTCCAAAAAAAATGACCGCAGGATTTATTTTACACATTGCTGTGCAAATACCTACGGCCAAAAGACCATCTGCTGGTGCATTCACATCACTTCTTGCGAAGCTGCTCCCAGATAGCTAATACAGTAGCTATCAGCATTATTGCAATAATACTGACTATTGTTACTGAAGAAGACCAGTCACCTTTAGCAATGTAACGGCGGACTATTTCAACAACAGCTATGATTGTTACTAAACCCGTTACTGTCGCTATCGTAGCGTTCTGCCAGCCAAGCTTTTTCAGCAAAGTCGGTAGTCGTTGCTGCCAATACCACCGATAGTATTGAAAACTTCTCTTCACTTTCTTCCCCTCCTCAAAATCATTCTCTTCTTCAACAAAACAATCGCTCTAACGAATTTATTTCGCCTACGGTCCGTGAGTACTTGGTCAATGTTGGCAATCGTTCTTGCGTACCGAATCATCTTCGTCAATGAAATCGCCGCCGCAGTACTTCTACTGCTAGAGGAATAATAGCTTACTGTGGCCTGAGACCAAGAGAACACAAACAGTGCTCTCAGTGCCCTCAACCAAGATTCCATTATCCTCGGTAAATACCATTCGGAACGAATCCAGTGGATACTCCTACCAATCAGTAGAAACATGCTAATCCTCCTCTATCTAACCTTATTCCTCAAAAACTTGTAATTTTAATGTCCTTTTTTATTTCTATATTATTTCTAGACACCGCTTTTGTGTCTATTATTATAGATAGCCGTATTCTATCGTTAAAATTTACTTAAATCAACCAAATTTATCTGACAATCTGATTAGCTGATAGGCTGACTAGCTCTCGACTTCTCTTTCTGGCCAATGTTTATCTACTTCCACCATCAATTCCAAAAATATTTTTCTTCCGGTCATCAATTCCAATTCCTTGCGAGCGTTATAACCAATTTCTTTTATTTTTTTACCACCTCGGCCAATAATCATTTTTTTATATCTTTCAGCAGTAGTTAAAATTGCTGCTTTAATTACCAACATTTTTCTTTTATCTGTAATCTGATCTACCCTTACATCCACCGAGTAGGGAACTTCTTCTCTCAAAAATAAATATGCCTTTTCCCGAATAATTTCTTGTACATATTCTTTTGAATTCATCCCGATCTTAGGCTTATTTCCATTATCCATTATACTGATGTTATATTCCGTTTCTTTATTAATTTTTTCTGGCAACAACTCAAAAATCATATTTATCAAACCCTTCACATTCTTATCTTTCAAAGCACTGACTCCAATCACTTTATCAAACTCATCTTCCAAATAATTATATTCGGGTAAATGATCCTTTGGTCCAATAGCCGCATCAATTTTGTTATAAACCAAAATCTTTTTTACTGGTGCTTTTCGAACTAAACCAATTACTTTATTTTCTTCTTCGTTTTTTGGACGGGAAATATCTACCAAACACAAAATTACATCTGCTTGATTCAATTCCTTTGGTGCTTCCTGATTAATTCTTTTTCCAATCAAATCATCCACTTTAGCAATAATTCCCGGTGTATCACTAAAAATTATCTGACCTCTATCATCACTATAAACCACCCGACTGTTTTTTCTGGTTGTCTGAGGTAATGGGGAGGTAATAGCTACTTTTTGCGACATAATCGCATTTAGTAAGCTTGATTTGCCGGTATTCGGCCGACCAACCAACACTACTCTTCCAATTTTTTTAGTTGTTTTGTTTTCACTACTTTTATTTCGCACTGGTGTATTTTACACTATATAACCGTTTATTGGTTGACACTTAGCAATGTCAATGATAGACTGCTAAATATATGGAACAAAACCCCAACGAAATTACTACTTTACAACCTGTTCGCAAAGTTCTCCCGTTAATTCCTTTGCGTAATATTATTCTCTTTCCTTCCGTTGAAACTTCACTTTTCTTTGGTCGTAAAGAATCCATGAACTCTCTTCTTCACGCTTACGACAATACCAATAAATTAGTCATTATTACCACTCAAAAAGATTCTCGAGTCGACAACCCCGGTATTAATGATCTTTATAATGTTGGTGTTTTAGCCAAAATTGAACATGTCCTTCAAACCGACGGTAATCTTCACGCCATTGTCAAAGGTATTTCCCGAGTCAACATTGTCAATCTTCTCAAAACTGACCCCTTATTTTTAGCCGAATATGTCGATTTGCCCATTATTCCTGAGCCATTAGCTGAGGTCCAACAATCATCCGAAGCGTTATTAAGTCAGCTAAAAAAAGCTTTTGCTATGGGCCGTCAGCTCGATTTGCCTGCCATGATGCAGCTTAGCAACGGCGTTTCTAGCAGTGACTTGGCCGATCAAGTCGCTTTTTCTCTTGACGCTAAAATGTCCGAAAAACAGGGATTACTTGAAACTCTTTTAGTCAGTCAACGTCTTAAGGCTGTCACTGAATCACTCATTCAGGAAATGAAAATTGCCGATCTTGAGCGTTCTATCGAAGAAAAAACTCAAGAAAAATTTAATACTGGTATCAAACGTAATGTTCTTGAAGAACGTAAACGTCAAATCGAAAAAGAATTAAAACGTCTTGGTCAATCCAGTGGTGGCGAATTTGACGATCTCGAAAAGAAAATCAAAAAACTCAATGTTTCCAAAGAAATTCGTAAAAAACTTCAAAAAGAACTTGACCGTCTGATGGAAATGGGTTCTATGGCTCCCGAAGCTAGTTATATTAAAACTTATCTAGAGACAGTGGTTGAACTTCCTTTTGGTAAGTATTCCAAATCCGATGTTAGTTTATCCAAAGCTACTAAAATTCTCGATGAAGATCATTATGGTATCAAAGATGTCAAAGAAAGAATTCTTGAATATTTAGCCGTCATCCAACTCAAAAATAAAATTAAATCCAAAAAGAATGAAGACAATTCAGGTACTGCCAACATTCTTTGTTTTATTGGCCCTCCGGGTGTTGGTAAAACTTCTTTAGGTAAATCTATTGCCAAAGCTCTTGGTCGTGAATTTGTTCGCGCCTCTCTTGGTGGTATTCGTGACGAGGCTGAAATTCGTGGTCATCGCCGAACGTATGTTGGTGCTATGCCTGGTCGTATCATCAAAGGTCTCAAAGATGCCAAAACTATGAACCCGGTTTTTATGCTTGATGAAGTTGACAAAATTGGTTCTGATTATCGCGGTGATCCTTCCTCTGCTTTACTTGAAACTCTTGATCCCGAACAAAATCGCGAATTCAACGATCATTATGTTGATTTTCCTGTCGATCTTTCCAAAGTCTTTTTTATTTTAACCGGCAACGATATATCTACTATCCCAGGTCCACTTCGTGATCGTCTCGAAATTATTAATTTCTCTGGTTATACTCTCGACGAGAAATTTAATATTGCCAAAAAATATTTAGTCAAAAAAGAATTAATTGCCAACGGTTTAACCAAAAATGATATTACCGAAGTTAAGGATGAAACTCTCAAATATATTGTTGAAAAATATACTCGTGAAGCCGGTGTTCGTAGTCTTGACCGAACTATTTCCTCACTTTTCCGCAAAGCTGCCAAAAAAATTGTTACCGACAAAAAAACTCCAATTGATTTAAACAATCAAATTACTCTCAAAAAATTCTTGGGTCCGGAAAAATTTACTGCCACTCTCAAAGGTAAAAAAGATGAAATCGGTGTTTCTACTGGTTTGGCTTGGACTTCCGTTGGTGGTGATATTTTGTTTATCGAAGTCAACATAATGCCCGGCAAAGGTCAACTCATTTTGACCGGTAAACTTGGCTCTGTTATGAAAGAATCTTGTCAGGC
>CAYRYK010000003.1:0-41374 GCA_964428535.1 uncultured Gammaproteobacteria bacterium
AGATTTTTCAATATAGGCAATGTTAGTTTCTAAATCTGAAGTTTTAGGCAAAGTAATATCGTACTTAAAAGTACCATCGATCATACCAGTGGTAATATCATAGGCATATTCGCCAACGTTATTGGTGCTTTCGGGTAAATTTAATTCACTAGTTTTGACTCTTTTAATTTTTAGAGTCGATAATAAAGATTCGTTAGTTGGAAGACATTTGAAAGTGACGGTAACATTGTTGTCTTGAGGAAAAATATACTTAACACCTAGTTTTACTTTTTCTTTGGTTTCGTAAATATCTTTTTCTTGATTATAATTCCAATCTACAGCAACACTATCAGTGATAATTTCAGAACCAGTTAAACAACTTTGAGTAATAATCGGTTCGACTGTTTTTTCTGGAGTTGGAGTAACTGTTGGAATTTCAGTTGGGGTAGCACTTGGTTCTGAAGGAGTTGAATTATTTGAAGGTTCGGGATTTTCTGAAACCTCAGGAGCAATTGTTATTTCTGGAGTAGCAGTGGCTTCTGGTGAAGGAGAAATTTCGAACTCAGGTGTTGGTTCGATTGATGGGGAAATCTCAGGAGTGACAGTTGGTTCTGGAGTAATTGATGGATTTTCTGATGGAGTGGGAGAATTTTCTGGAGTAGGGCTAACCTCAACAATTGCAGGCGCAGCTTCTTCCGGCACTTGAGCATAAGCAGGTTGGGCGGCGATAACAAAAGGCAAAAAAGTATTCAAGAATAAGGACAAATTCGCAAGAATCGAAGCAGTTTTTCTTGCAATACCGAAGTATCTCATAGGTCGATATTGTGAAAATAATTGTTAAAAGGACTCTGACGGGAGTATATCGTTTTTTTATAAGATTACAAGAGTCTTAAGAAAGGCTGAAAATTATTTTTTAAAAAGTGTAAATATTTTTTTAAAATACCTTTACAACAACAGCGGTCATATCGTCTGGGGTAGAGCGAGAGTCATTTTCTTGGCTGCGTTTGTAGGCTCGTTTGACAAATTTTTGGCTAATGGTTTCAAGATCTTCATGACGATTTTTTTTGTAAGTAGATAATATTTCACGCTTAGTTAAATTCTTGTGAACACCGTCGGTGACTAAAAGTAAAACATCTTTTGACTCTAAATCAATTTCGGTAATAGTTGGAATAACGCCGTGTTGACCATAAAGTTGACCAACTATATGATCATTGTGAACATAATATTGTTTAAATTTTTCTAGTTTTTTACCCTTGAGGTCGTCTAAGCGATCTTGATTGGGATAAGAAACATAATTTTGGTCTCGGGTTTCTTTGTATAAAACATTGTGACGAATAAGGTAAGCCCGACTATCACCAACATTAGCGATAAAAGCTCGGCGCTTACCGGCAGGACTAGTGACGATCACACCAAAAACACCAGTTGAATAACCCTCGGTGATAGCTGAATTAACTTTGGTAGAAAGATATTGAAGTGACTCTTTAATTTCGTTATTGTTTAAACTAGAGAGAGTTTTGGACATTTCAGATAAATATTGAGGGACTAATTTTGAACAGGTTTCAGCGGCTGATTTTCCATTAGGAGCACCAGTGACACCATCAAAAACACCAAAAGATTGATGAAGTGGATCGATAAAAAAAGAATCTTGATTATCTTTAGGGCAGTTATTTTTTGACTGGGTAACACCAGACATTTTTATTTCTCGAGACTTTTTTTCGGGGATAGCAGAAAAATCAAATGGTTCATGTTCCGGCATTAATGAATGCTAACATGACAAGCTTAAAAAGTGTAAATAATTTTTTCGAAATCGATGATTTTATTATTTTTGTCGACTTTAATTCCCTCTTGTTGATAAAGTTGGTCGCGCCATTTATTATGCTCCGGGTCAAACCAAATTTTGCCATTGCTATAGACAATTCGATGAAAAGGGATTTTATCAACATCGGGTGATTTAGATAAGATCGTGGTGATCATGCGGGACATCATGGGATGGCCACCGGCAGCAGCACAAATAATACCGTAAGTAGTGACTCGACCTGATGGAATTTGAAGGGCCAATTGCCAAACTTTTTGATAAAAAAGAGAGGGAGATTTTTTAGTCATTTAGAATAGCTAGGTTATTAACCTTATCACCACAATCGTCAACTTGATAGCCGTTTTTGACTAAAAGATTGGCGGCAGCAGTTTTATCGGATGGAGATAAATTGCAGTGTTCATAAATAATTATCTTTGGTTTAATTTTAGAAAAATTGATTTGTTTAAGAACTTGGTAATCGAAACCTTCAGTGTCGACCATTAAAACATCAACGTGTTTGATGTGATGTTTGGCAAAAATATTTTGAAGAGGAAGAGTGGGTAATTTTTGACAGGTTAAAAACTCTTTGAGTCTAGGCCAAATATGAAGATATTTTGAATAAACTTTTTTTTGATTTAAATCAAAAGAGCCAATCTGGTCATAACCGGATTTAAGAACATTATTTTTTCGAATAAACCAAAAATCGGTAAAACCGACAGAATTGCCAAGGGCAACATTTTCTAAAATAACGTTAAGGGTATGACGATAAGCTTGTTGGAGACGAGAAAAAACATGAGGGACTGGTTCAACCATAAGACCAGACCATTTTTTGGTGATAATAAATTCACGTAAAGGGTCACCAGAAATACCATCATTAGAACCAATGCTAACAAAAAAAACTTTTGAGTGTTGTTGAGAGAATTTTAAAAGAGCGTCACGAATAGGATTGTGCTCGCGAAAAGATTCTGGAAATTTCCAATAAATACGGTATAAAATACCTTTGATAAAAACAGAATGGATAAGTTTTTGACGGAAAAATTGAATTGGCCCAGAAAAAATTTTTTGGAACATTGGTTAGTTTAATGATTACTTTTGAGTGTAGCAGGAAATAAAATTTATTTTTTCGGCACGAGTTAATTTTTTGATGCGGGCTTCTTCGACCGAAGCTTCGGAGCGATTATTAAATTCTTTTGAATAAATTAATTTTACTGGACGACGAACTTTGGTATATTTGGCACCGATTTTGGAAGTGTTGTGTTCTTTGATTCGGCGTTCTAAATTAGTGGTAATACCGGTGTAAAAAGTGTTGTCAGAACATTGGAGAATATAAACGAAGTACATTATTTTTTCTTCTCTACAAAATATTTTTTACCTTTTAATTTTTCTGGTAACAAAGATTCCTTGGAATACATTTCATAACCTTGGCCGTAGCCGGCGTCTTTCATCAATTTAGTTTCGGCATTGCGCAAATTCATCGGAATTGGAAGATTGCCTAAATTTTCCACATCACGGCTGGCAAGTTTGAAAGCTTCATACGATTCGCGACTCTTTGGTGATTTAGCCAAATAAGTAACACCGTGAGCTAAATTAATAGAACATTCGGGATAGCCAATTTGAGTGACGGCTTGAAAAACTTGATTAGCCAACATTAAGGCGGAAGAATTGGCAATACCAATATCTTCACTGGCAAAAATTACCATCCGACGGGCAATAAATTTGGGATCTTCGCCAGCATTAATCATGCGAGCTAAATAATAAAGAGCGGCATCAACATTACTGGCACGCATACTTTTGATGAAAGCCGAAATAGTGTTGTAATGTTCTTCGCCTTTTTTGTCGAAGCGCAAGAATTTATTTTGAAGAGTATTAACCAAATCTTCTTTACCTAATTTATTGTAAAGAGTAAAAGCGTTGTCGATCATGGTGAGAGCTTGGCGAGCGTCACCATTGGCCATTTTGATTAACCATTCTTTAGCATCTTTGGTAATTTTAGTTTTAAGAATTTTGACAGCGCGAGTGATAACTTCACCAATTTCATCATCAGACAATTCATTGAGAATAAAAACACGACATCGGGAAAGAAGTGGAGAAATGACCTCAAAACTGGGATTTTCGGTAGTGGCACCAATGAGGGTTAATATCCCCGATTCAACATAAGGCAACAAAAAATCTTGTTGGGCTTTGTTGAAACGGTGAATTTCATCAAGAAATAAAACTTTTTTATAAAGAGTGGGATTGTTACCGGCAACAATTTTTTTGATATCGTCTTTACTAGCAGAAACTGCGGATAACTCGTAAATTTCGGCTTGAGCTTCTTTGGCTAAAATTTTGGCTAGAGTGGTTTTGCCAACTCCGGGAGGACCCCAAAAAATCATAGAAAAAATTTGATGATTTTCGATGGCCAAACGAAGGGGTTTACCCTCGCCGACCAAGTGTTTTTGACCAATAAATTCGTCGAGATTTTGAGGGCGAAGAATTGAGGCTAATGGTTGGGATAAAGTCATTTTTGTTTTGGGTAATATTCGGGTATTAGACTCAGTATAGACTAGATATGTTTGATGGTCAATTGGGGAACAAAAATTTCGTCGTCACAATTAAGAATAAAATTGATGGCTTTGACAACTTGGTCTGGGTGAATACTTTTGGAAAGATCGGTATGAGTATTTTGAGTAAATTTTGTATTCATTACTCCAGGATGAATATCAACGACTTTGATGTGACTGTTGGCTAATTCTAATTGGAGTGATTCAGCGAAACCAGTGAGAGCCCATTTGGAGGCATGATAAACCGAATTGTTGGCTTTGGGGTGGAGACCAGCAGTGGAATTGATATTAATAATAGTGCCCGATTTTTGTTTTTTAAAAACGGGGACTAAAATGTTGGCAGAAAAAATTGGGGCCAAACAATTAACTTCAAAAACTTTTTTGATACGGTCAGGATTATTGGTTTGAATAGGACCATCAATATAAACACCGGCATTATTGATAAAGACGTCAATTCGTTGGTATTTTTGAAGGATATCTTTGATAGCTTCAGAAAGACTTTCAAAGTCAGAAACATCGCAAGAATAAAAATCACAATCTAAATGATGAGCAACAGTTTTGACTGCCGGATCAATGTCTAAAATAATTACTTGGTTTTTGGCAGAAAAGAAAGCGGCAAGTTCCCGCCCAAGACCACTAGCACCACCAGTAATACAAATAACTTGTTTCATTAATTAATTTTGGCAAAACTGAGTCATAATTACAATGTATAATCGAGTACTTTAGTTTATGAAAGCAAAAAAGAAAGACAAAAAAAATAAACTAATAATAATTTTCCCAATATTGGGAGTATTGTTGATAGTTATGGCGGGGATTTTGGAGTATGCAATTAAAAATTCAGGTAGAAAAATATTAAATTCTGGTTTGGTAGTAAATAAAATAAAAGAAGTAAGGACTCCAGAAATACCAGTAATAACAGAAATTCCGACATTGGCGCCATCACCGACATCAACTATAGCGGCAACACCAATTTCTTTTGAAGAGATGAATAAAAATTATGGACCGTGCGCTAGGGTAAATACTTTGATGTATCACCATATTCAAGATGAGGAAACGGCAAAAAAGAATGGACAAACTGGTTTGACAGTAACACCGGATTTTTTTAGAAAACACTTACAATATATAAAAGATAATGGATATAGCGTAATTACGATGGCTGATTTGAAAAATTTTTTTAATGGTGTAACAACTTTACCCAAAAAACCGGTGTTAATTACGATTGATGATGGGTATAAAGATAATTACGAAATGGCTTATCCAATATTGAAAGAATTTGGTTTTAGAGCGACAATATTTACAGCGACTGGTTTATTAAATAACCCCGGTTATATGAGTTGGGATGATTTGAATCAAATGAAAGATTTAGTTTATTTTGGTAATCATACTTGGTCACATCATAGTTCCGCTGGAACTAAAGAAAAACAAACTGAAGAAATTACTTTGGCAGATAAGCAACTAAGGGATCATGGATTAAATTCAGATAAAATTTTTGCTTATCCTTATGGAGGAGCAAGTAAAGCAGCTGAAGAAGTTTTGAGAGATAATGGTTATGAGATATCTTTTACTACAGTCCATGGAAATATTTTATGTAAAGGTAAATCGTTGGAATTGCCCAGAATAAGAGTTGGCAATGCCTCATTAAAATCATATGGGTTATAAAAAGAAAATATTATTGTTAGTGCCATTAATTTTGATTTTGGCGGGGATTAATTTGGCACCTTATGTAGTCAGGTTGATGTCGAGACAAAATGAAATAAATCCAGAAAATTTAACCGAAGAATATGATGCATCAGCAAAGGAAGGAATTTTTAATAATAAAATAGTAGAAGTACCACAAATTACGCCGATTATTGAGCCAGTATTAGGTGAATCAACAGAAAATACTTCAACAAATAAAAGAATAGAGGTTGACCTAGCCAAACAACGAGCTTACGCATATGAGGGCGACAGATTGGTTTATGATTTTCTGATTTCATCTGGAACTTGGGGAAGAACACCAAATGGGACTTTTAAAATTTGGACAAAAGTTAGATCACAAAAAATGTCGGGCGGGTCAAAGGAGCTGGGAACTTATTATTATTTACCTAATGTACAAAATGTAATGTTTTTTTATAACGATAGTTATGAGAGAAAATTGGGTTTTAGTTTTCATCAAGCATATTGGCATAATAATTTTGGAGTGCCAATGTCGCATGGATGTATTAATATGACAACAGCTGATTCAGCTAAACTTTATGAATGGGCTGAAGTGGGAACATCGGTAGTTATTTTTGGAAAATACCAAACAATATTACCTAAAGTATGATTTATTTAATAATATTACTTAGTTTGGGTTTGAGATTGGTAGGGATTAATCAGTCGATGTGGTTAGATGAATCAATTTCGGCTAATATTGCCAAATTACCAATAGAAAAAATTATTCCCCAATTTAGTGTAGGTGATTTTCATCCACCGTTATTTTATTTAGTTTTGGATTTATGGGTAAAGTTAGTAGGAAGTGGGGTGATTCAAATGCGAATATTATCAGTAATATTTTCGTTGATTACGATTGGAGTAATTTATAAAATTGGGATTTTATTGAAAGATAAAAAAACTGGGCTATGGGCAGCAGCTTTGGCCGGAGCTAATCCCCTGCTAATTTATTATTCCCAGGAATTAAGAATGTATTCGATGATGACGATGTTTTTGGTGGGAGCAGTTTATTTTTGGATAAAAATTGTAAAAAATAAAGAAACGAAAAAATCTTGGTGGATAGGTTTTAATTTGATGATATTTTTGTCATTTTTAACTTTTTACGGCTCAGTATTTTTAAGTGCGGCATTAATTTTATATTTAATTTGGCAAAGAAAATTAAAGGGATTTTTTGGTTCGGTTTGGGGATTATTGCTGGCAATTGGAGTAATATCGCCATTGCTGTTGACCCAATTGAAGATGTCGGGACAGATGTTAAACCAAGTAACTAATTGGAGCCTAGTGTTGGGTCAAGTTAATTTAAAAAATTTAATTTTAATTCCATTGAAGTTTAGTATTGGCCGAGTGAGTTGGTACCCCAAGAACTGGTATTACTTAGTTGGTGGTGTCTGGAGTTTGATAGTTTTTGGTTTAGCGGTAAAACAGATGATTAAAGATAAAAAATTATTGTGGCTATTGATATCTCCGATAGTATTGGGAATTTTATTTTCGTTTAAATCACCATTAATGCAGTATTTTCGATTTATATATTTAGTCCCAATATTGGCTTTGGCACTGGCAGAAATTAAAAATAAATGGATAAAATTAGGATTGTTGTTAGGGTTTTTGGGATTTAGTGGATTTTATTTACTTAATTCCAATATGTATCGAGAAGATTGGAAAAGTGTGGCGGCGAGTTTGGGAAATGGGACCAAAGTTTATATGATTGAATCGTTTAGTGACCCAATTAAGTTTTATAATTCGACAATTTTAATAAAAGACATTAAAACAATTAAACCGGCAGAGGATAAAGTAACATTAATTCCTTATGGAGAAGTTATTCATGGGATCGATACTAAAAAAGAGATGGAAAGTTTGGGCTATAAGTTGATTAAGGAAAATAGTTTTCGGGAAGTAACAACTGAAGAATGGCAAAAACAAAAATAATCTAGTTTTCGGTGGAGATACGTTTTATTTAAACATGGATTTTAAAATAAATAAATACCTTTATTTTACTGATTAAAGGTTTAGAATTATCTTCATGAAATATATATTTATATCTGGTGGCGTAGTTAGTGGTTTAGGCAAAGGTATTACCTCGGCTGCAATTGGTTTGGTCTTAAAATCAAAAGGTTATAAAGTAACCAATATTAAGATTGACATGTATTTAAATGTGGACGCTGGGACGATTAGACCACAAGAGCATGGTGAAGTATTTGTAACCCAAGACGGATTAGAAACAGACCAAGATTTAGGTAATTACGAAAGATTTATTGGTGAGTCATTACATAAAGATAATTACATTACCACTGGTCAGGTTTATAAATCGGTTATAGATAGAGAGAGAGCTTTTGGCTATGATGGTGAAGATGTAGAAGCTATTCCTCACGTAACAGATGAAATAATAAACAGAATTAATAATGCAGGAAAGATGAACAAGGCTGACATTGTAATAGTTGAATTAGGTGGAACTGTGGGTGAATATCAAAATAGTTTGTTTTTTGAAGCAAGTAGAATATTAAGATTAAAACAGCCTGGGGATGTTTTACAAATTCATGTAACCTACTTGCCTTTTTTGAAACATTTGGGTGAATTGAAAAGTAAACCGGCTCAACAATCGACAAGATTATTAAATTCGATGGGGATTCAGCCTGATTTTATTGTCACTAGAAGTGAACAATCGATTGATGATAAAAGAAAAGAGAAAATTTGTGTTTTCTGTAATGTCAAAAAAGATAATGTAATCGATGATCCAGATTTGGATAGCGTTTACAAATTACCGGAACATTTTAATGAACAAAAGTTTGGAGAAAAAATTTTGAAAGAATTAGGATTGAAAGTAAGAGGAAGTGGCCTTGAATTAAAAGAGTGGATTAATTTTGTTAAAAATAAAGAAGAATCAAAGAGAACAGTAAAGATTGCTATGGTAGGTAAATATTTTGCAACTGGCGATTATAAATTGACTGATTCTTACATTTCAGTAATTGAGGCTATAAAACAAGCAGCTTGGACGATGAAGATAAATCCTGAACTGTCATGGATTGACAGCACCGAACTTGATGAGGGTAAAGTTAATTTAAATGGGTTTGATGGAATAATTGTTCCTCAGGGTTGGGGCAGCAGAGGAACTGAGGGGAAAATTAAAGCAGTGAAATTTGCTAGAGAGAATAAAATTCCCTACTTAGGCTTATGTTTTGGAATGCAAATGGCAGTAATTGAGTTTGCAAGAGACGTATTGAAACTTAATGGTGCTAATTCAGCTGAGGTTGATTCAAAAACTAAATATCCAGTAATTCATATAATGCCGGATCAATTGGAATATTTAAAGAAAAAACAGTATGGTGGAACAATCAGACTTGGTTCTTGGCCATGTAAATTAACACCAGGTACAAGGTTGGCTGAGGCTTATAAAAAGTATGGTGATAACAAGGAAGCTCCATGGCACAATGAGGATAACTTTAAAACTGTTGATAAAACTAATGTAATTTTTGAAAGACATCGTCATCGTTATGAAGTTAATAGTGAATATAGAGAACAATTAGAAAAAGCTGGGATGGTTATTTCTGGAACTTCACCTGATGGTCAATTAGTAGAAGCAGTTGAGTTAAAGGAGCATCCATTTTTTGTCGGGACACAATTTCATCCAGAATATATTGCTAGACCATTGATGCCACATCCAGTATTTATGGCTTTTATCGAAGCTATTAATAAGAATAAAAAATGAAAGAAATACTTGAATTTAAGTGTTTGTTGATAAGTGGAGGGATGGTTAGTGGTTAAAAAGGGGTTGTTTGTAGTAATTTATGGGTTGGATGGTGTAGGTAAGTCGACAGTGGTTTCTTGTTTGTCAAAAAGTACTGAATTTCGAAATGCAGTAAATTTTGATAGCTATAAAAAAGAAATAAATAATCCGTATGTTTTATCAAAAGATAGAGTTTTGCAATTAGGAATGAATGATGTTGAGTTTTTTCATTATGTTGGGTCAAACATTTTTCAGGGTAGAGTTATTTCCGAGTTATTAGATAGCGGAAAAATTGTTTTAAAGAGTCGATGGTATTTGGATATTTTGGCTGATTTTAATCATAGAGGTCTGAAAATAACGGATTTAATTGGAGATAAAATACCATTTTTGATCCCAGATTTATCAGTTTTACTGGTGGCAAGTGATGATGTTAGGATGGAGAGAATTAATTTGAGGATGGATGTGCCAAATGAAAATGACTTAAATTTAAAAAGATCAGGAATAATATCTGAGTATTTTAATAGAGCTTTCTCTAAGTATCCATATAGTTCGAAAAATTTTATTCGAATTGAAACTGATAGAAAAAAACCTGAAGATGTAGCAACTATAATTGAAAATTATATATTCAATGAATAAATCATTATCTTTTGACAGTGAAAAATATTTAGAGCTTCAATTTGAAGCTTTTGATAAAAAACAAAAAGAGTTCGAGGGCCTAACTATCTTTGAATTTGGCGGGAAACCGTTTGGGGATAACCATGCAGCTAGAGTTTTACCAGGGTATGACCCAGATTTGAAGTCAAAGTTGTTAAGTAGACTTCAGAAAATTGCTAAAGTAGTGATTGCAATAAATGCAAAAGATATTTTGAGCTACCCTTATGGTAGGACTTTGCAAGGGAGAGTTAGGGGTGATACTGGATTGAGATACGATGACGAAGTCGTAAGAATATTAAATGAAAGTGAAAGTAAGGGTTTTAAAATTTCTGAGGTTGTTTTAACTTGTGTACCGATTAGTTTTAATGAAACTGTTCAAGATGAAATTGAAACTTTTAGAAAGAAACTTGGTAACTGTCAAGTGTTAATGAAGTTACATTATGAAATTAATGATTATCCAAATCCTAAGTGTTTGGATGGTTTTCCCTTTGATAAAAACGAAGTTGTTTCTGACGGACGTAATTTGGTCGTAATTAGTCCAGGTGGTGGAAGCGGAAAGTTTGGTTTAATATTGTCTGAAGTATCTAATCTAATAAAGTCTGGGGTTGATCCTAATTTTATTAAATTTGAAACTTTTCCGGTATTTAAATTAGAGGCGAGTCATGCTTTGAATCTTGCTTTTGAAGCAGCCACTGCAGATCAGGGAAATAAAGTGAAACATATTAGCGGTGGGACAAATTATAATAAAGACTTGGAAAATTTTTTGTTATTAAAGCATTTATTGAAGCAACTTAAGTATACAGGAAAATTATCAAAAATAGGATCTCCGTTAGACTGGGGTGTGAATGTGATAGAAAAAGGAATTATCGATATGGATGAAGTAATAAAAGCTTGTAGAGAAGAAATATATAGACGTAAGGATAGATATGAAAACGAAATGAAAAATGGTATTGAGAGGCAAGAGACTCTTAATAGGGTGGAAGATATAATCAAAAAATTTGATAAGAAATATCAAGGTTATTTTTGATTTTTTTTGTCGAGGCTATCAAGCTTGAGGAGTTTGACGGAAAAATAAACTACAAAAGCGATAATCAAAAAGTCGATAGTACTACTGATAAAACTACCAAATAAAATTTTGGCGGAACCAATAGGAAGATACATTTTGTCTAAATCACCAATTTTACCTAAAAATAGACCAATAACTGGGTTAATAATGTCGGTAACCAGGGCAGTAACTAATTTGGTGACAGAGGTACCCATAACCACACCAATAGCTAAGCCAACAACACCTTGGGACTGAATAAATTCAAAAAATCCTTTGAGAGTTTTTTTCATCATATATGTTGATTATATCTCAATAGATAAACATAGCATCGCCAAAACTGAAAAAACGATATTTTTGATTGATGGCTTGTTGGTAAGCAGTAAAAATATTTTCTTTGCCGGCGAAAGCTGAAACTAACATGAGAAGACTTGACTCGGGCAAATGGAAATTAGTGATTAAACAATCAACAAATTTAAATTGATATGGTGGATAAATAAAAATTTCAGTGTGATTTTTACCAGGTTTTATTTGGTTGAAATTCTTTGATACATTTTTTTTCTTTGCGTCAGCACTGGCGTGTTGAAAGCACTCAATACTGGCACTCTCTAAAGTTCGGACAGAAGTGGTACCAACAGCAATAATTCTCTTACCATTTTGTTTGGCTTGGTTTAAACGCTTAGCCACAGTTGGTTTAATTTCATAAAATTCCGAATGTAAAGTTTTTGATTCAATATTTTCGGGACGAAGATTTTGAAAAGTACCTAAGCCAACATGAAGGGTGACATATTCAATTTGAATGCCTTTGGTTTTGAGTTGAGATAAAAGTTCTTTAGTGAAGTGAAGACCAGCAGTAGGAGCAGCAGCTGAACCAGTTTGTTTGGCGTAAACAGTTTGATATTCGGAACGAATCTGAGCTTCAGTTTGATGAGATTTAATATAAGGAGGAATTGGAGTATGACCGATTTTGTCTAAAATTTGGAAAAACTGATTATTTTTGTAATTAAATTTAATTTTGATTTGACCAGTGACTGAATCACTTTCAATAATTTCACCAATTAAATTATGATCAAAAAATATTTGGCGACCAACAATGGGTCGAGGTTTAGAAATAGCCATCCAAGTATCACTGTTAATTTGATTGATTAAAAGAACTTCTATGTCTCCCCCACTATCTTTTTTACCAAAAAGACGGGCAGGGAAAACTTTGGATTGATTTAAAACCAAAACATCGTTGGAGGTTAATAAATCTAAAATATTATAAAAATGAAGGTGGTCAATTTGCCCGGTATCTTTGTTTAAAGTTAAAAGCCGACAATGATCACGTTTGCGACTCGGTTTGTCGGCAATTAAATGTTCTGGCAGATTATAAGAGTAATCAGAAATTTTTAGAGACATTTGGGTATTTTACCAAATGTTAGTTAAGAATCATGACTGAATAGTTTAGAAATGAAGCAAAGCTAACCCAGGCCAAGTATGGCCAGAGTAATATGGAAGCAGTTTTGTGGTATTCACGAAACTTAATAATGGTCATTAAAATAGCAAACCAAAGAATTAAAATTTCATAAAAAGCGAGACGAGGTGAGCGAAGACCGAAAAATAAAACTGACCAAAAAAGGTTAAGAATTAGTTGAACCCAAAACCAGAATAAATTGTTTTTCTGGTGCCAAACTAAATAAAGAGCAATACCCATGAGAAGAAATAAAAGTGTCCAAACTGGAGCAAAAACCCAAGAGGGTGGATTGAGAGATGATTTGACAATGTCGGTAACATACCAACTTTTTACCGAACTAGAGGTAAAAATACTACCTAAAATGCCAGTACCTTCGGTAATTAAAATACACAAGAGAAGTTTGACTAAGTTAAATTTGGTTTTCTTTTTTGATTTCATAATTTAATATTAGCATTGTTTAAAACCATAAGATTTTTGCCGTCCTGTTGATCAATGGTTTGAAATCCAAATTTCTCATAAGTATGAATAGCAGCAAAATTATCACTAGATGTTTCCAGCCAAAAACCAGTAATTTTTGAATCTTTTTGGTTTTTAAGGAGATCGGTAAAAGCTATTTTCATAAATTCTTGAGATAAACCTTGGCCACGAGCTGAACCATAAATGCGAATAGCAAAAGTAAAATTAGCGGGGATATTTAAAGGTGGATCTTTTTGGCCAAACCAAATGATACCCAAAAGGTTTTGGTGATCGTTGGTTAGACTATAAATAATTCTTCCTTGTTGTTGCCACTGAGAAAAGGCATTTTTATCAGCAAAACGTTTGGGATCAGAGGTAAATTTTTTAACATCTGAATCAGTTTGGCTGTAATCGATAAGTTGTTGAATTTGACAATCAAGAATTCCTTGTTGGACAAAAACATCTTGGCCAATTTTCATTTATTTGCCAGTGGTGATAATAATATCAAACTCAGAAGTATCGGCTAAACTTTTGGTAGAAATTTTTGGAGAAAAATCACTGCCTAAAGCTTGAGTTAATAAATCGACAACATTTTGAGAAACTGATTTCTTGATTTCAATTTGAGTTTGGGTGAAATCATAATTAGCAGCATTACCAGTTTTAGCGACAGTGAAATTTTTGGTGGCTAAAAGCTTGACTATTTCACTCGCCTGACCAGCAGTACCAGTACCGTTGAGAACTTTTATTTTAAATCCGGAAACATCGATTGGAGTGGGAGTTGGAACTGAAGTAATAGTAGGGGTGACGGAAACCGAAGGGTTGATTTGGCTTTGATTGTTAGACTTTGGACCAAAAACGACAAAACCAGTAATAATTAAAAGAATGGTCGGGATTAAAAGAATCCATTTAGGAAAAGAATTTTCAGAGTTAATTTGTGACTGAGGAATGGCCGTAGGCTCTTTTTTCCGAGGAACTTCAAGGCGAGTAGTATTAGAATCGGTACCAATTTTATTAACAGAATGAATAATTCCTTTGAGGGGATCGACTGAAGTATATTCTGGCTGAAGATTACCAAAATCAAATTGATTAAAAGCAATGTCGCCAGTAGGAGCAAACAAAATTTGCTGGGGTAAAACCTGAAAACATTGTTTGGAGTAAGTAAAAATATGGTCAATGTCTTCTTGGGTAAGTTTCTTTTTGAGAACTTGAGAAAAAATAGGGGTTTGGTTAAAAACTAAAACAACTAAATCCTGATAGTGAAGGAAAATAAGTTTTTTGGCAGGTAAAAATCGAGAAATAGTGGTAGAAAAACTTTCGAGTAAATCAACTTTTATTTTGGCAGAGTTAACAGCGGTTCGAAAAACATCGAAGAATTTTTTAGAAACGTAAATAAGTTGAACTAAACGCTGACCATTTTGATGAGCCACAATTTTGTAATCCCAAGTGGTTTGGGATAAATCTTCCCCTACTGTTGGTTGAAATTTGGCTTGAATCGAAGAGCGTTTTTTGGCTTCTTTGGGAGTTAACAAAAGACTAGTGACACTGATAAAATCGTCAGCTAAAATAACTCGGAACTTTTTGGAAAAAGTAGTCTTAAGACGAAGTAAATTTTGAGTTAAATTTTCTGGTGTCCAGGAAATTTCACTAACTTTCTGTTTATTTTTAAAAACTTCTAGATTGTTTTTAGAGATAAAAAGCAGGTACATATAACCATTATAAACTATGTCATCAAAGTAAAACTATAGACCAAAAGATGGTCTAGATTCGATATTCTTTAATCAAACCTTTTTCGGTTTGCTGATTGATGTAGGCGTGAACGTCAAGATATTTTTCGATACCCGAGCCCATGATTTTTTTCTTGAGAAGTTCGTCGAGTTGAAAAATACCAGCTGAATTATTCATTAAAATATCGAGTTGAATTGGTTTTTCAGTTCCAGTATTAATATTGACTTTATCAATAGCGGCGGCAGAAACGGAATAAATATCTAATTTTTCGAGTTCATAAACAATGCGAGACCGACCTTCGCTCATATCGAGAGCATCGGCAACACGGACGATGCCAGCTTCTAAAGTGAGAGGCTTACCGTCACTGCGATGACTAATAATGGAGTGTAAAACTTCAGAGATTACAATAGTTTTTTCGTCGATGGGAAGAAAATCGATAATTTGATGAAGTAAATTATTAGCTAAAAATAAACTGTAAGTTTCATGATCTTTGCGACTAATAGTCATACCAAGGTCGTGTAAAACACTGGCTAAAAAGACAATTAATTCAGCATACTGATCGGAGAGTTTGTAGTTTTTAGTAACAGACATTTCAACTCCGGCCTCAACTAGCATACGAACAAATTTAACCGAAATATTAGCAACAATTTGGAAATGGGTGGGACCGTGGTCACTCATACCGAGACGGTCAACAGCATTGACATTGATAACTCTCCAGAGAGTTTGAACTTCTTGGTTATTGTTAATATTATCGATAGCTTGTTGTAAAATGGTGTTGCCGTTATTAGGAACATGAATCAATCCAAGATTAGTTTTTTGATTGTTTGGTTTCATAATTATTGAAAAAGTATTTTAACATATAATGGGAAAATGAAAATTAAAGTAAAGGTACATACAAATTCTAAAACGAAAAGTATAGAAAAGGATATAAATGAAGTGCTCCACATATATACCAGCCAAAGGCCAATTGAGGGGAAGGCAAACGAGGAAGTGATAAAAATAATAGCTGAATATTTTAGAGTAAAACCAAATCAAGTATTTATAAACTCCGGCAAGAAATCAAAAGAAAAAATAGTCGAAATAGTAAATAAGTGACTAGTTTAATGCTGTAATGCTGGCCCTGTTTTGAGTTTTGTTATTGGGGCAGATAAACCTAAAGTTGAAAGGTATTTAATTACCTCTTGGGTGTTTGGATTGTCTTCACTATCTACGGGTGGTCGATTATAAATAAAATCTTCAGTGGCAATATAGGTTTTAAGGTAAGCTTTGACTGATCCGTCTAAAGCAATTTTAATACCTATACCAGCTAATCTATCAGAAATAGAAACTTTCCCATCTCTTAGGAGAGAAAAATTCCTAACAGAAAAATCTATATCGTAACCCATTTGAGACATGGTTCTAAGTGGTTCAGGGTTTGAACCTTTGTAACTACAATATGGTCGAATCGCAATTTGACATTCGTCGACCGGGCCACCGGAAAGATCTAATGTTGGACTACCGTGATTAGTACGTCTATTTGTATCAATTTTATTGAACGGGGCTAGTTTAATATAAAAAACATCTGATTCTTTATCTAACCTTTGTTCTCGAACAACAAAACGGTTGCCTTGAAAATCCTCATCTTCTGGATCTTCTACTGAAGTACAAAGAGTATCAAGATTATTCATGTACCTATTCCAGGATTTATTTTCTGGACCTTGATATGATCGAGAAAATTCGCCAATAGCAGTATTAAGTGCTTGATTGAGCAATACACTTACATTTGGATTTAACTCTGATACTTTTTCTGTTGGTTGAGAAAATTCTGCACCTTTTTCCATTTTAGATTTAAAAAAAATAAAACTGAATTCAGTATAGCAGGCCTATATATTTTTGAATTAGGTAAATTATTGATTTAAAACAAATCCCTGTGATTGGCCGAACTGGATGAGACCGTTTAAATCGAGTTTGGTTTGATGAAGAGTGGAGTCAGAAAAAATTGTGCCTTGGAGTTCAGAACCCGACAGGTCAGCCTGGGTTAAATCTGATTTTTTGAAAACGGTTTGAAAAAGATTACAGTTGATAAATTTACTATCAACCAGTTGGCAAAAATTAAAAAGGGATTCGGTTAAATCACAATTTTCAAAAATAATTTTATTGAGATTAAATTTAATTAATTCGTGACCAAATGAATTCTTGATTTGTTGGAAGGTAGCCAGATTAATTAGGGTGTTAGTAAAAATACATTTTTTAATATTGATAGTAGAAAAATCGACACCACTAAAACAGCAATCAGTAAAATGACAATCGGAAAATAAAGTGGAATTGAAATTAGCCTGGGAAAAATTACAACTAAAAAATTGGCAATGATTAAAGGAAGAAAATTTTAAATCAGTATTGGTAAAATCAGTGGCAGGAATTTTTTGATGAGAAAAAGTTTCACCTTGGAATCGCGAAATTTTATTCATATTAAATTTGACTGAGCTTAATTTTTTTGAGCTGTTGTTGCCAACTAGTTTCGATTTGAGACCAAATATTTTGAATAGAACATTTGCCAGAACGAGCACAGGGTTTGTGGCCAAGACAACTAACCATGGCTTTGTTCTCACCAAGAATTACCAATAAATCGTAAATACTTTTTTGTTGCCAATTTGGGGCAAGTTTGTAACCGCCGCTTTTGCCTTCTTGAGAAATAATTAATCCACCATTAGTAAGTGAAGTAGCTAGTTTTGATAGAAAACTCTTAGGTAAAAATAATTTTTCTGAAGCGTCTTTAAGAGAAATAGTAGTGTCAGGATTTTTGGCTAAATAAGAAATAAAGACAATAGAATATTCAACTTTTTTGGGAATAGTAATCATAAATTATTTAAAGAGTCTTTAATTTTTTTGATGGCTTCAAGACCAATATAGGCACAACGTTTGCGGACACTGCTAAGTTCAATACCCATTTCATTTTCAATTTCGGCACCACTCATTTGTTGAACTTCGGTAATCTTTTTGCCTTTGATCATGTCCATAAGAATATCGGTAGCAGCTACTGATATAGCGCAACCACTACCTTCAAATTTAGCGTCAGTAATAATGCCATTTTTGACTTCGAGCCAGATTTTTATTTTGTCACCACAAAGAGCATTAACTTCTTCAACTTGAATACCATCTTTGATAGAACCCAAATTGTGGGGATTTTTATAACGCTCGAGAATAATTTCTTTATATAAATCGTCCATATTTAAGAAAAAATTTTAACAACGTAATGAAGGCCGTCAATTAATTTATCGATATCTTTTTTGATATTGTAAATACCTAAACTAACACGAGTAGTACCAGTATTGAAATCGAAAAGCTGATGGAGAGGCATAGCACAATGAAAACCAGTGCGAACAGCAAGATTAAATTTTTGAGATAAAATATCGCCAATGTCGTGAGGGGCAGGAGACTTGGGTTTAGCGAAGGTAAAAGAAATTACCCCTAACCTTTGAGAGTTATTAATAGGACCAAGAATTTTTAGATCAGAAATAGTTTTTAATTTTTGAAGAAGATAATCAGTTAATTCTTGTTCGTGTTGGGTGATTTTTGACCAACCAATTTTTTGAATAAATTTGATGGCCTGAGCTAAAGCGATGGTTTGAGCAATTGGCGGAGTGCCGGGTTCGTAACAAAAAGGTGGATTATCGAGAATAGTTTTATCCCAAAAAACTTCTTTAATAGCTCCCCCACCGAAACTAGCGGGTGACATAGAGGAATAAATTTTTTGATGGACATAAAGAACTCCGATACCGGTAGGACCATAAAGTTTATGGCCAGAAAAAGCATAAAAATCGACACCTAAGTCAGCAACATTAACCGGAAAATGAGCTACAGCTTGAGCCCCATCGACTAAAACTAAAGTTTGAGGGTTTAACTTTTTGATAGTTTGAACAATTTTTTTGATGGGGTTGATAGTTCCCAAAACATTACTGACATGGGTCAGAGCGACAAGTTTGGTTTTTGGGGTAATTAATTTTGCCAAAGACTTTTGATCAAGATAAAAATCTGGCGTGACAGGAAGATATTTTAATTTGGCCTTTTTGGAAAGAGCTAATTGCTGCCAAGGAACTAAATTGGAATGATGTTCCATTTGAGTAATAACGATTTCATCACCAGACTTGATATTTTGATAGCCCCAGCTTTGAGCGACTAGATTAATCGAAGCAGTAGTACCGGAAGTAAAAATAATTTCATTGGATTGGGCATGGATAAAATCGGCAATAATACCTCTAGATTGGTCATATTGATCAGAAGCAATTTGAGACATCTGGTATAGACCACGATGAATATTAGCCGAATACTGGGTGTAATATTCCATTTCTGACAAAATCACAGAAGCAGGTTTAAGGCCAGTAGCGGCACTATCGAGATAAACAAGATTCGGATTATTCTGGAAAATAGGAAAATAATTTTTCATGATTAAACTTCCAAAAAAGATTTAATAATTAAGTCTAGAGCATCTGTTTGAGAAAAACCACGAGACATAAGATAAAAAAGTTGAGACTGATCGACTGAGCCAATAGCCGAGGCGTGAGAAGCTTGGACTTGGTCGTTACTAATTTCTAATTCAGGAATAGAAACAGCTTTACTGTCATCACCAATCAGTAAAACAGAATGTTTGAGAAAAGCCTGAGCATCTATGGCTTTTTGATTAATCCGAATCAAACCTTTAAGGGTGAGGTTGCCGCCAGGCATAACCACAGCTTTGATAAGAGTGTTGCCAATAGTATGAGGAGCGGTAAATTCCATAACAGTTTCCAGATTTAAAGTTTCGCCTGATTTAACCAAAATATTTTTGGTAAAGGTTTGACTGTCGTGAGGCTGATTTAGAATTTGTTGATATTTCATGCTAACTTACCCTCCATTTGTAAATTGATGAGACGATTAAGTTCGAGACTATATTCCATAGGCAATTGCTTGACAATTGGTTCAACAAAACCATTAACAATCATACTTTCGGCTTCGTTTTGAGAAAAACCTCGAGACATAAGATAAAAAAGTTGATCTTCGCCAATTTTGCTGACAGTGGCTTCGTGTTCTATTGATGCCGACTTTTCTGAATTTTTATTGGTAGGATAAGTATCGGAACGAGAATTTTTATCTAAAATAAGGGCATCACAAACAACTTTGGAGCGAGCATTAGTGGCACCTTTACTAATGTAGACAGTGCCGCGATAGCTACTGCGACCGCCATTGAGACTAATAGATTTGGAGACGATGCGACTGGTAGTATTGGGGGCTAAGTGAATAGCTTTGGCACCAGCATCGAGATGTTGAATACCGGAAGCAACAGCAATGGATAAAACTTCAGCATGAGCTCCTTCGCCAATCAAAATATTACTAGGATATTTCATGGTGACTTTACTACCAAGATTACCGTCGACCCATTCCATAACACCATTAGCTTCGACTTGGGCACGTTTGGTAACTAAGTTATAAACATTAGTCGACCAGTTTTGGATGGTAGTATAACGAACTCGGGCATTTTTTTTGACAAAAACTTCAACCACAGCGGCGTGAAGAGAGTCGGTAGAGTAAATTGGAGCAGTACAACCTTCGATGTAATGAACAAAAGAACCCTCGTCAGCAATAATTAAAGTACGTTCGAATTGACCCATCTTTTGGCTATTAATGCGAAAATAAGTTTGGAGAGGTAATTCGACGTGAACATTTTTGGGGACATAAATAAAAGAACCACCAGACCAGACAGCACTATTTAAAGAGGCAAATTTATTATCATCGGGTGGGACAATTTTGCCAAAATATTGCCAGACTAATTTGGGGTATTTTTTGAGAGCTTCGTCCATGCCACAAAAAATAACTCCTTGGTCGGCTAGTTTTTTCATTAACGAACCGTAAATAACTTCGGATTCATATTGAGCTTTGACACCACCAAGATATTGTTTTTCGGCCTCGGGAATGCCAAGTTTATCGTAAGTATTTTTGATATCTTCAGGGACTTCGTCCCAACTATGGCCTTCTTTGTCGGTGGGTTTGAGATAATAATAAATATCGTCAAAATTTATATCGGAGAGATTTGGACCCCAAGTGGGCATGGGTTGGTCAGAAAAATACTGAAAAGCGCGGAGACGAAAATTATACATTTTGTCATCCTCATGTTTGAGAAGAGAAATAGTTTTGACTACATCTTGATTAATCCCCTGTTTGGTTTTGAACACAGAAATTTCTGGATCAGAAAAGCCATATTCATAAGGTAATTTTTTGTAAGATGTTTTTGGCATAATTTTAGGAATTAAAACCGGAGTCAATAATTTTTTGAGCTAAAGAAGCGTCACCCGAATTTTTAATTTGACCTTTATCTAAAACCAAAACTTGGTTAGGTTTTAAATAATCTAAAATTTTTGGAGCATGAGTGATAATCAAAATAGCTGAATTTAAGTCTTGAGCTAATTTTTGAATACGAAGAGACATAGTTTTGAGAGCGTCGACATCGAGGCCAGAGTCAATTTCATCAAGAATTAAATATTTCGGGTTAGAAACCAACATTTGGAGAACTTCCATTTTTTTGCGTTCACCACCGGAAAAACCATCGTTAAGACTACGATCTAATAATTCGCTTTTGATACCCAAAGTATCGGATTCAAAAGCTAACCAACTACGAAATTCGGAAAGAGAAGTTTTTTGATCGGGATGAAATTTTTTGAAAATTTGCCAAAGAAAAGTTTTGACATTTAACCCAGGAATAGCCACTGGCGATTGATTGGATAAAAAAATGCCTAAATTAGCTCGTTTGTCAGGAGAAAATTTAGAAATATCAGTTTTCCCTAAAATAATTTTGCCTGAGGTAACTTGGTAATTGGGGTGACCGGCAAGAGTGAGGGCAACAGTGGATTTGCCGCTACCATTTGGCCCCATAAGAGCAGTAATTTGGCCTTGTTTTAGGTCAAATGTAATATCTTTTAGGATTGATTTTTTATCAACAGAAACGGAAATATTTTTAAATTGAATCATACTAAGACTATTTTAGTATGAGTTTAAAAAAAATGCAAGTTTTGTTTACAAAAACTGTTGAATGTCTGAAAAAGTTTTACCGGCTAAAAACGAATTGGAAGAAAATTCATCTTGAGTGATATCACGACCAAACCAGTCTGGGGAAATAAATTTATCCATATCTTGTTGGGAAAGAAATTCAACTTCGACAACCATAAAACCAGTAAGTTGTCCTTGATAAACATCAAGTTCAGCAATCAAATTATTTTTTAGAGGAATTTTGTAGCGAAGTTTTTCTAAAGATCGTTGAGTTAAAGACCAAAGTTGTTTAAATTCGAATTCAGTTAGGGGGATATTGATTTCTTCGGCAGAACTAAAATCACCTGGATGAAGAGGTAATTTTTTGGTTATTTCGAACTTTGAGTCTCGCTGACGAATTCTTAGGGGTGAAGGAGATGGTGATAAATACCCCTGGATGATTTTTTCGGGAGCAACTTGGCTTAAATCAGGAAGATATTTGACTAAAAAAGTTTTTTCGATTTCAATCACAACTGATTAATTATATCTCACCAATAGAGATATCGAGGACAGAAACTGGTTGGTCGTTAACAGAAACTTTGGCACCTTTGGTCTGATTTATGAGGGCTTGACCGAGAGGGCTTTCAATAGAAATCCAACCTGGTTGGAGGTTGGAATCATTTTTGCCGACTAAAGTAATTTCCATTTCACGACCATCAGATTCGAATTTTAATTTAACTCGACTACCAAAAACAATCATGTCGGTTTGAGTAGGAGCTGATTGAACAACACAGGTTTTGAGATCAGCTTTGACCTGATCGACTTGAGAATACAAAACTAAAGCTCGCTCACCTAAAAAAATATAGGCAGAGTTTTCTTTTAAATCCCCTTCTTCGGCGGCTTTGCCGCGTTCCTCACAAGTGCGATTTAATTCATCTTGCAGTTGGGAGAGATGTTCTTCGAGTTTTTGCTTGCCAAGTTTTGTAATCATGAGCTTATATGTTAACAAATTTCAAAGAAAGTAACAAATAGTGTTTTTGATACCTTGTAGAGATGAAAATAAGTTTGTTATACTGCTTAGAAATCTGGTATGAGTGAAGTTGAAAGTAGGGTTGGTTTAGGAAAGGACTTAGAATTATCTAGAGGGGAGTATTTTCAAAAATTAGAGGATATAGATCAGGTTAATAAGGTATTAGGTAAACTAAAAGGGGTAGAGACTAAGAATGGAATTGTGTTACAAGAGTTGAGGTTATTTACTGTTCCTGAGTTTAATTTTGGTAATCCAAGTCAAATGAAAGATGAATATTTATTAATAGAAGATGAACTAATTAGAAATGGATATCCAGAAACGAGACAAGTTCCGAAAACAATAGAAGTAACCGATGATGATTTTGGTAAAGATTTTTTGATTAGAGGATATAATTTTAGATTAAGTAAAGAATACCCAGGGTTGGATTGGAAGATTTTGGGATATCGTTATTGGATGAAAGTAATAAAAGGGCAAACACCGTGGCCAGATATATCGCAGAGATGGATGATTACTGAAACATTAAACCCAATGGATAAATTTAACGAGGGTTTGATTAGAAGGAGAAACTTAAGCTACAGTGAAATTATGACTAAATTAGAACAGGATCAAAATGAAATATTAAGTTTGTTGGGTTTTTTACCGAGGGAGTTTTTTCGACTTAATTTAGGTGTGCCAACTTTACCAGAACTAGTTTATTTAAAATCCGTTTGCCCTGAAACAGTACATGAAAGTAATGAATGGACAAGTACAAAAATTAAGAAAAATGGATTTTTTAGTGAATTTAAAAAATACAATATTTTGTGGAATCAAGAAATTGATAGTGGTTTGCCGGAAGTGGCTACTAAAAACGAAAGAGACCAAAGAAGAGGTTATAGAATTCTAATTAAGCCGGAAAAATTTACTACTTAGTTAATTTGATAGCTCAAATTGACAGTGATTTTAACTTCTTCGCTACCAGTTTGGATATTAGTGTTGAGAGCTTGATCGACAGCACCAGCAGCCATGGTTTTCGCACTGTAAGCAACTGGACGAACCATATTGCTATCGTTGGAACTTTCGTAATAGCCAATAACCTTGCCTAGTTTGAAACCAGCAGTTTTTGCTGCAGCTTCGGCTTTTTTAGTAGCCTGAGCAACAGCGTCTTTGCGAGCTGATTCCTCGGCAGCATCACGATTATCAACATCAAGAGTGATATTACTAACTTGGTTAGCACCATTGGCAGTAGAAGAATCGATAACGTCATTAATTTTGTCCAGGTCAGTAATTTTAACTTTTAGTTGAGTACTGGCTGTATAACCAGTAATTTTTTGAGTACCACTAGACCAATCATAATTAGGGCTAATAGAATAATCGGTGGTCTGAATATTTTTGGTATCAATACCAAGTTTTTTGAGACCATCACTAACTTTATTAATAACTTCATTAATTTGAGCTTGAACTTGTTTAACAGTAGTGGCGTTTTTTTGAATACCAACATTGACATAAGCAATGTCTGGTTTGACCGCAATAGTACCCTCACCCGTGACAGTAAAAATATCGGATTTATTAGTAACAGTACTATTCATGGAAAACGGTAATGGGTTACCAAATTTGGAATACAGTGAAGCGACCAAAAAGAAGAAGATGATGATCAAAAAAGCTGGTAGGGTTTTTTCGAGATATGTTTTCATACATTCATTATACATAAAAGATTTTATCTTTTATTTAAAAGTGGTTTTGGAAATAAGAAAATGGTAGGATGAGACATGACTCAAAATGAAGAAAAATGTCCAAAGTGTGGAGCACCATTAGGTGAAATTACTGAAACAGCAACCGGAAGAAAACTACAGCGATGCAGTCAAGGTTCATGGAATCCACAAACTCACAAAAATGAAGGTTGTGATTATGTTAAATGGTTGGAAGTAGAACCAAAAGAATTAGATGAAAAATGTCCGAAGTGCGGAGCACCATTAGTTTTACAAGTAACTCGGTTTGGTAAAAAAATGAAAAAATGTAGTGCTGGAAGTTGGGATAAAGAAGCCAAAAAAGTAGTTGGCTGTGATTATGTGGAATGGGTTAATGGAACTTCGGAAAATTTAGACGAGAAATGTCCAAAGTGTGGCGAAAAATTGGTTTTGTTTACCACGGCAAATGGAAAAAGAATGAAGAAATGTTCGACTTCCGGATGGGATAGAGAAGCTAAAAAAGCTACCGGGTGTGACTATGTGTTGTGGTTAAAAGCTGGGCAAACTGTGAGTGATAATGGTGAAGAATTTTTACCACCAGAAGAATAAAATAGTCACCTTGCAAGAGATGCAAGGTGGTCAATAAAGCTAGAGATTCTATCTATATAAGATTGGTCAATAATTTGGCCTTGTGAATTAAAAAGTTTTTCGATATTGGAAAAATAAACAGCGTCACGAATAGGAACCATATGTAACTCAATAGCGACTAACCGAAGTTGTTCAATAGCTCTGACGCCACCTATACTACTTTTGGAAACACCACAAAAACCAATTGGTTTATCAAAATATTCTTCGTAGAGAAGATCGAGCATCATTTTTAGTTCACCAGGATAACCATGATTATATTCTGGTGAAACAATAATTATGGCCGATGATTTAACAATTTTTGAAGAAAAATTTTTGGCTAAATCTGATTCTCCAGTACCATCAGTGGCTGGTAATCGATAATTACGGACATCAAGAATTTCTGTGTCGATATTTTTATTTTTTAGTTGTTCAAAAACAAAGTTGGCAGCTTTTTCTGACTGACGACCTTTTCTGGCGGTGCCAAGAATTATGGGAATATACATTATTTAGTTTTAATTAATTTACCAGTTTTAGCAAAACCATCGAAGGCTTTGAGAACTTCGATAGGAACCATATAAACAACAGTGTTGGATTGATCAGAAGACATATCGTTAATGGATTGAAGAGTTCTAAGGTGTAAAGCGCCAGGGGTGGCACTAAGTTGTTTGGCGGCTTTGGCAATATTTTCGGAAGCAGCTAATTCACCTTCGGAATTAATGATAACGGCGCGTTTTTCGCGTTCGGCTTCGGCTTGCTTGCCAATAGTGCGTTCCATTTCGACTGGTAAACTAACATCTTTAAGTTCGACATTATTAACTTTTAGACCCCAAGCTGTAGTTTCTTTATCAACAATTTCACGGATTCTTTCGGCAATTTTATCACGACTGGAAAGAAGTTCGTCAAGGGTGACTTCACCAACAATGTTACGCATGGTGGTTTGGGCATATTGTGAAATAGCATAACGAAAATCTTCAACTTCGATGATAGCTTTGGGAGCGTCACTAACTTTATAGTAAATGACGGCGTTAACCTTGACGGAAACATTGTCGCGAGTAATGGCATTTTGATCGGGAACATCAACAGCTTTGACCCGAACATCGACCTTGTGATAACTTTGAAAAATAGGAAAAACTAAACGCCAACCTGGTTCCATAACGGAGGTAAATTTACCAAAAGTGAATTTAACACCTTTTTCGTATTGATTAATTTGACGAACAGAAATAATGAGGAGAAAAATTAAAATACCAATTAGTGGAAACATAAAATTTGGTTGAATATTAACTTAGATAATTATACATCGGTTTAATATAGTGATTAGACAAAATAATTATTCCTTACTAGCCTGCTCTTTAAAAATTTTTAGCTGATCCTCGGTGATGCGATGCAAAGCATAATCAAAGTTAGGATTATCATGACTAACTCTATTAGTTGGAATAGCACCAGTTTGATACTCAGGATTATCCTTCTTAGCTCTATCAGGCGATATAATACCTGCTTGATACTCGTAAACTAGAGTGGCTATTCGGTCGTATGGATAAACAATAATAATTTGTTTTTCTGGTTCAGCTGGTTTTTCACCGATATCAATAATCGGTTTTTTTATACCCGGTTGATCAATATTAAATTCAATGCGGCCAAGTTCAAAATGATGAGGATAAGGATCAGAAATATAACTATCTATATATTCTGGTTTAGTATTTGGGTCAAAACCAGGAACAACTTGACTCAAATTTAGATGACGCATAAATGCGTTTAATTTTTTAGGGTCAAATTCTGGTTCACCGGGAGGTGGAGAGACAAAAAAAGTGTTTACCCTTTCAATTAAATCTTTTCCTTTTGAATCTTTTGAAGAACTTAATATTATAAGGTTACCGGGGCAATAGAAATCTGGATCGGATTGTTTTTCTGGAGATGAAACAACAATTAATTCGTTTTTTACTGTTGGCTCAGTTGGTGATTTTACTTCGGGTTTTGGTGGTGTTTTTGTTTCAAATGAGATTTCGGGGATCTCCATGGTTCTTACTTCAGCCATATTTTAGATATGAAGATCGGTTAAGACTCGAAAAATAATAAAGGCTGGCCAAAAGAATGATTTAAAAATACCAACTATAACGGCAGTAAAAGTGGCGGCATCTTGGAGGAAATAAAACAAGGCACCGATGACACCTAGACCATAGATAGCTGAGCTATGGTTGCAGTTGCAATGATCATGGTGATGTTTACCGTGTTTAAAAACATCCTGACAACATTCATGTTTTTCGTTTTGAGATTCTTTTTCTTTGGTCATAAATTCATCTTAGCATGAATTATTTAACGGTGACACTTTTGGCCAAGTTTCGTGGTTTGTCGGGATCATAACCGTGGATTTGACAAAGTTGACCAGCCAAAAGTTGGGCGACAACGGTTAAAGATAATACGGTTGATAAACCAGAATCGGAAACTGGCAAATAATCATCAAAAACTGAATTATTTTGAGGAGAAATACCAATTATTTGACCACCACGGGCTTTGATTTCGGTGGCAGTGGAAATAATATCGTCATAATGACTGTCATTGGGAGCAATAATCAAACAAGGAGTATCCGGTTCAATAAGAGCAATAGGGCCATGTTTGAGTTCGCCACCAGAAAAACTTTCGGCATGAATGTAGGAAACTTCTTTGATTTTGAGAGCAGTTTCGTGGGCGATAGGTAAAGAATTTCCCCGAGCGATAATAAAAATATGTTGATGTGGGGCAATTTTTTGAGCGATTGAATTTATTTTGGCTAAATATTTTGGTTTCAAAATTTGTTGGATATCGGAAATTGAGTCAGTTAAATCTTGTCCGATAGATTTGAGGAATAAAGCCAATTGAGCGGTAAAAGTTTTGGTAGAGAGAACACATTTTTCCGGACCACAGGGTAAAATTTGGCAAACATCAGCCAGACGGTGAAGAGTGGAATAAGGACTATTGATAATTGAGGCGATAGTAACTCCCCTATTTTTGGCAAAATTAACTAAATTGATAGCATCAATAGTTTCGCCGGATTGAGAAAAAACGACTAATAAACTTTTGTCGGTTAAAAAATTATTATAGGGAGAAAATTCTGAGGATGGAAAAGAATAAACCGGTCGATTAATTTTTTGACTGACAATAAGAGAATTAAAACAAGCGGCGTGATAAGACGAACCACAACCAGTAAAAAATACTTGATCAGCTTTTTTGGCCAATTTTAGAATTTGATTGATAGGTTTGTTTAAATTTTGCTGATTAATATTGTTGATAATTTGAGGTTGCTGATTGATTTCTTTGGCTAAATAATTAGGATAACCATTAAGATCAGTATCGGCAAGAGAAGAAGAAATTTTTTGAATTTGATAATCGACTCGTTTAAAAGTTTGGGTATCAAAAATTTCAACATGTTCTGGAGTAATTTGAGCTAACCAATTATCTTCAAGAAAAATAAATTGGTTGGTTAAATTGGAAATAGCATTAATATCGGAAGCAATATAATTTTCATTTTTGCCCAGACCAATAACTAAAGGTGAACCGTTTTTGGCGACAATAATTTCATTACTTTTGTGTTCTATAACGGCAATAGCATTTAACCCCTGAAGTTGATTGAAAGTTAACCTAACCGATTCAAGAAAATTATATTTTTGATGATATTTTTCGATTAAGTGGGCGATAATTTCAGTATCGGTTTGACCTAAAATTTGGTGATTTTTGAGATATTTTTGAAGGGATTGGTAATTTTCAACAATGCCGTTGTGAACTAAAGCAATTTGACGATGACAATCGAAATGAGGATGACAATTGTCTAAAGTGATACCACCGTGAGTGGCCCAACGAGTGTGGCCAAGGGCAAGTAAACTCTCAGGAATTTGGTCAGGGAAAGAAGTAATTTTACCTAAAAATTTTTGATCAACCAATTGCTGATCGGTGTCAGCCACGATTCCCCAACTGTCGTAACCTCGATACTCAAGATTTTTGAGACCATTAAAAACTAAATTACTGTCGTGTTTGGTAGAGCTAATAAATCCGACAATACCACACATAAATACTCCTTTGGGGTAGTAAAATACCCCGAGTGAAATTTGTAATGGGATGTCACCGGATTTAAATTTTTCTTTTCAAAAAATTCTTTAGGTTGTCCGACACAACCTGAAGGTACCCGCAGATAATTTCGATTTCCTTCTACCTCGTATTCCGCCACTAGGCGGACCACACGCTATTGATTAATAAAGAGCATCCTTGGATAGAGTATAACAAAAGTTGGAGTTATAATTTGATAAAAATGAAAAGAAAAAATTCTTTAGATAAAAAAATTACTAAGATAAGGAGAATTTTTAATATTGATGAAGTAATTAATTTGTCATTGGATAAAAAATATATTCAGAGTTATTACAAAAAAAATAGCTGGGCTTATTCCCTGTTTCATAATCGACAAGATCAAATACACATGGGTATAAGTAAAGATGGAAAATATAAAAAAGATGACTTGTTGGAGGCAGCTAGAATTGTAGAAAGTTATATAAAAACTGAGACAACTGACGTATTGGAATTGGCTACTGGGAGAGGAGCAACATCAGTATATTTGGCCAAAAAGTTCCCTAAAATTAATTTTGAAGGAGTAGAACTGAGTCCAGGACATTTGGTTTATGCCCAAAAAAAAGCTAAAAAAAGATTAAATTATCATCCGGTTTTGGGTGATTATCATAATCTAAGAAATTATAAAAAAGAAAGTTTTGATGTAGTTTTTGTAATTGAAGCGTTGTGCCATAGTGATGATAAAAAAAGAGTTTTTGAAGAAGTAAAAAGAGTGTTAAAATCAAACGGAATTTTTGTGGTAATAGATGGTTATTATAAAGATGTAAAAAAAATGAATAAGGAAGAGAAAATGGCCAGCAGATTGGTGGAGATAGGAATGGCGGTAAATAATTTTGGAACACATGAAGAATTAATTGAAGACAGTAAAATAAATGGGTTTAAATTGGTTAAGGAAGAAAATGTATCGAAAATGATAATGCCAACTTTAAAAAGGTTTGAAAAATTAGCGGAAAAATTTTTTAATCACCCAAACGGAGCCAAATTAATAATTAAAAAATTTCCAAAAGAATTTACCTATAATGCCATTTCTGGATTTTTGATGACTGATTTAATTAGGAGTGGTGTGGCAGAATATTGGATTACGGTATTTAAAAAATAAAATTAATTCTATTTCTTCCACAACGGAAACAACACCGGCAATCGTTAATCTTGGACAACCATATTTTTATTAAAGATAATTTTATTGGTTAATATTTAGACTAATTATTTTAGTCGGATAGATACGGTCGAGGAAATAACGATCGTGAGAAATAATTAATAGAGTCTCGGAATAAGAAATTAGGGCTGATTCGAGAGCTTCGCGCGAAGGAATATCCAAATAATTGGTGGGTTCATCGAGAATAATAAAATTAGCTCCGGAAGCCATGATGGCCGATAAAGATAATTTTGATTTTTGACCACTACTTAATCGGTTAACTTCGGTGTCCAAATCGTCTTCGGTAAAAAGAAATCTTTTGGCCAAACGATAAGCACTGGTACGATCAATTTTTGATTGAGTAATTAAATAATCTAATAAACTGAGAGAAGAATTTATTTGATGATGTTCTTGAGGTAGATAACCGATGTCGACATGATTACCTATTTGAACATTGCCAGTGTTTGGTGTTATTTGACCAAGAATAGTTTTGATGAGAGTGGATTTTCCTGAACCATTAGGACCGATAAGAGCGAGATGATCGTGTTGATTAATAGCCAAAGAAAAATTTTTAATAATACTTTGATGGTCAAATTCGACCGAAATATTATTTAAATAAGCAACAACCTGACTGCTTTCTTGATGTGGTTTAAAGATGAGTGATAGTTCAGGAATTGGCTGAGGTTTTTCGATACCAGATTCGTTTAATTCTTTAGTCAACATTTTTTCAGTAGATTTGGCCCGAGAAGCAGAGGCAGCGGCTTGTTTGCGAATTTTAAAGTCGGCGCCAGAAGTATTAATTTCCCGTTGCTGAGTTTTGTTTTTGACAACTCGGATTAATTCTTGAAGACGGACAACTTTTTTCTCTTGAGCAATAAAATTTCTTTGTTGAGCGTCGAGTTCAATTTGTTTTTGATGTTTATAAAAAGAATAATTACCACCATAAGTTTTGATATGGCCATCGTCTAACTCAAAAACGATATTAGTAACGTTATCTAAAAATCGGCGGTCATGAGAGACGATTAAAAAAGCGCCTGGGTAATTTTGAAGATAATTTTCTAACCATTGGATAGATTCAATATCTAAATGATTAGTCGGTTCATCGAGAAGTAAAATATCCGGCTGCTGAATTAAAATTCGGGCTAAATAAACTTTGGTTTTTTGACCGGCAGAAAGTTGACCAAAAAATTTGGTGGCAATATCGCCGATTTGAAGATCGTTGAGAGCAATATAAATTTGATAAATTTCGGAGTCATTAAGCGACAAAGAATTAATTAAATTATCAGTAACCGAAAGTTGATTATTAAAATCGGCGACTTGAGGGATAAAACCAACAGAAAGATTTTTGGGGACTTTGATAATTTGACCTTGGTTAGGAAATTCTTGGCCGACAAGAATTTTTAGGAGAGTGGTTTTGCCACTGCCGTTTTGGCCAATAAGACCAATATGTTGGCCGTCAGTAATAGTGAAGTTGAGATTATCAAGAATAATTCGGCCAGAATATTCTTTGGTAATCGAATTTGATTGAAGTTGCATAAAAAAAGCCGGTATTAACCGGCGTTTGGATTTAATGAAATAATTAAAGCAAAACACCAGTTCCCTTGTAAAAATGAGGATAATTGGTTTAAATGTTTTACATTAACTTCACGAGAGTATTATAGCAAAAATTTTAAAGACTGATTTTTGAGGATAAATTGAGCAATTTTTCCAGTTGAAAAAGAGGAGTTTTTTCGTTTAACCAAATAGATTCATTTTGATGATTTAAAATAATGGGCATACGGTCACTAAAAGATTTAAAAAGTGAATTTGATGGAGTAGTAATAATGGCATAACTATAAACTTGATGACCACTGACTGGTTCTTCCCATAAATCGTAAATACCGGCAAAAGAAAAAAGCGGTCGGAATTCAATATCAAAAAATTTATCACCCAAATAAAAACTATTAGCGGGGACTAAACAACGTTTGGTTTTAAAAGATTGACGAAAACCTAATTTAGTTAGAGATTCGGCTTTAATGTTAAACATGTTTCGACTAACTCCTCTTTCTTTGGCCCAAAAAGGGATTAATCCCCATTTCATCACCCAGGCTAAAGTCAAACCTTCTTGACGAATAATAATTGGCTCAATATCGCCAACAGAAACATCGGTATTTGATGGAAATGAAGGTAATCTGTTAGAAGTTTTGAAATGAGAATAAAACTCTGGAGTATAAGCAAGGGTGTAACGATCAAGCATTGATTTTATTTTGTCTGCCAGAGACCGTGGACATTGCAGTAGGCACGGGCAGTGATATTGTCAGCAGAAATTTCAAAAACAGCTTCGGGGGTATCGCCTGGTTTTAAAAATTTTTTATAAACTTTATCGTCGGCAATAATTTCAATTAATTCAATATAATGGGCTTCTTCCATAGGGTGTGGGATAGAACCAATTTTGACAGTGATTTTGTTTTCGGATTTTTCAATAACAGGCAAATGTTTTTCGTAACCAGTATCTTCGGTCTTACCTTGAAGTAATTCCATAGGTTGACCACAACAAACTAGTTCTCCCCCACCAGCATGAATGACTTCAACAATATTGCCACAGACAGGACAGCGATAGATTTGATTTTTGATTGTCATAATTTAATTATGAATGAAATTAATGATTTAATCTATAGTTTTAAACTTAACGCCGAGCTTTTGGAAAAGAGTGGAAATATAAAAACCAGCAGCAGTCATAACTAAACTCAAAAGCCAATTAATTAAATCTTTTGGAATACCTGGAAAAATACTAATGAGAGTACCTAAAACAAAACCAAACACCATAAAATAGGCAAAATTTCTATATTTATCAAAAACAAACTTAGTAATTCTGGAGAACAAAAACATACCTAAAATAAAACAAATGCCGACTGGAGCAATGGTCATAATTTGAAAAGCAGCAGCGGCATGGAGAAGTTTGGAATAAACTCCAAGAGTCATAAGAATCATAGAGATACTCATACCGGGAACCATACTCATCATGCCAGCAATACCACCGGAAATAGGTAAATAAATTGAATCATTAAGACCAGAATGTAAAGTTAATTTGAAACGAGCAATTAGACCAACACCAGCAGCAAAAAGGAAAGCAGTAATAATTCCAAATAGATATTTTTTCTTGAAACCATTTTCATTGGCTTCTCTAAAGATGGTCGGTAAGCTACCACCAATTAAACCAAAAAATAAAAGAAATGCCGGGATAGGATATCTTTCAAACATGATTTTTAAAACTTGGATAAGGGAAACAACACTAATAACACCACCAATTCCCATAGGGAAAAGAAAAGTAAAATTTTTTTTGAAATTTTTGAAAGGATTAGAAATAATGGTGATTAACTCATCGTAAATACCCATCATAACTGCCATAACACTGCCGCTAACCCCTGGGGCAATAACAGCAATACCCAAAAAGAAGCCACAAAACATACGATAGAAAAAGTTATTACGACGGTATTCTTGTTTGGTTTGAATATTTGAATTTTGAGTCATAAGAATGATTAATTATACCTGATGTAAAAATCCTCTTTGGTATAATTAATTAAGATGAAATTTAATATAAGGCTTTTGTATTTATACTTGTTTTCGTTTGTGGGTTTGTTAATTACAATTATTGGTAGTATCCAATTAGTAGATTTGGGGATTAAAAGTTATGTTTTTAGAGTGTCGGAATATAGCTATTACGTAGAACCAACTATTGATGGCAAACAAACAATTTCTCCTGAGGAACAAGAAAGAAGAAATAAAGAAGAGCAGACAAATCAAAGAAAAAGACAATTATCTAATTCAATTGCGATGATTTTGGTAGGCGTGCCGGTGTATTTGTACCATTGGAAAACGATCAAAAAAGAAAATAATAGTTAACCAGTCCTTATTTATATTCTCAAAATCCTTATTAAGGGGAATATTTTTTATTATAACAATTGATGGATTTGGTAAAAATAAAATTTTAAATAAATTTCTAAAAATATCAGTTTAAGATCTTTGTTATATACTCATCTTGGGTGACTAATAATAAAAAACAACCAAAAACAAAGATTGACAGTGTGTCGGAGAAAATCTATGGCGTTAGAGTGGTGGATCAATATCGATGGTTGGAAAAAAATAATGAAGAAGTTTCCACTTGGATAAAGAATCAACAAAAATATACCGAATCTTTGATTAATAAAATTCCAGTTAGAGAAAAAATCACACGGCGATTAAAAGAACTTTATCAAATAGATTCAATAGGAGTGCCAGTTCCTTGTAAGGGACACTATTTCTTTTTTAAACGAAAAAACAATGAAGATTTAAGTGTTTTGTATGTCAAAAAGGGATTAAATGGCAAACCAAAAGTTTTAATTGATCAAAACAAATTATCAAAAGAAAAGACAACCATAATTAACGATTGGGCAGTTTCGTGGGATGCTAAATTTTTAGCTTACGAACTATCTAAAGCAAGCAATGATAAGGCCGATATTTGGGTAATGGATGTGGATACTGGTAAAAATTTAAAAGATGTTATTCCTGGTGATTTTTACCCAAGTATTTTTTCATGGAAACCGGATAGTAGTGGTTTTTGGTATGCCAGGTCACCTATTGATGTACCAAAAGGTGAAGAAAAATTTTATAGTAAATTGTATTTTCATAAAATTGGAGATGATTTTAAAAATGATTCACTGGTTTATGGAAAAGATTTAGCCAAAGAAGACCAACCAAGCTCTCATGTCTCCAAAGATGGACGTTATCTGTTGGTAACCGTTTATTTTTCTTCGACTAAAAAAGAAAAAACGGAAATTTATTTGAAAGATTTAAATAATCCAGAATCTGATTTTTTACCTGTAATTAAAGGAATAGATTCTTTGTTTTATGGTTCAATATCAGGAAATACTATTTTTGTTAAAACAAATCATAATGCGGCTAATTGGAAATTGATGTCAATCAAAATTAATGATATTAAAAAAGGAATTAAAAAGTGGAAGACGATTATCCCTGAAAATAGACTTCGGACAATTGGTGATTATATTGTAATCTCAAATAATTTATTTGTAGAATTTTTGAAAAATGCTCACTCTTTACTGAAGTCATACAATTTGTTGGGAAAATTAAAAAGAGAAATTAAACTTCCGGGAATTGGTTCTATTAGTGTTTTATCTGGCGAAGAGGATAGCAATGAATTGTTTTTTAATTTTTCTTCATACACTACTCCTGGAGTGGTGTATCGATATGATTTAAAATCGAAAAATCTTGAAGAGTTTGAAAAACTCAAACTTAAATTTGACGAAAAATTGTTTATAGTTGAACAAATTTGGTATTTGTCTAAGGATAAGGTAAAGATTCCAATGTTTGTGATTCATAAAAAAGAAATAAAACTTGACGGAAATAATCCAGTAATTCTTTATGGTTATGGTGGATTTAATATAAGCACAACACCATATTTCAATAGAACAGTTATTCCTTTTTTGGAAGATGGTGGTGTTTATGTGGAAACAAATTTAAGAGGTGGTGGTGAATTTGGAGAAGAATGGCATAAATCAGGGATGAAAGATAAAAAACAAAATGTGTTTGATGATTTTATTGCAGCAGCTGAATGGCTAATTAAAAATAAATATACAAATAAAAATAAATTGGGAATATTTGGATGGAGTAATGGAGGTTTGCTGGTTGGGGCGACAATAACTCAAAGACCGAATCTTTTTAAAGTGGCTATTGTTGGAGCACCAGTTTTAGATATGATGAGATATCATCTTTTTGACGGAGGCAGATATTGGATTCAAGAATATGGAAGTATGGAAAATGAAGATGAATTTAAATATTTATTAAAATATAGCCCTTATCATAATGTAAAAAATGGAGAATTTTACCCGGCAACATTAATTTTGACGGCTGATAAGGATGATAGAGTTAGTCCAATGCATGCGTTTAAAATGACGGCAAAATTGCAAAAAGCTAATAAATCAGACAATCCAATTTTAATTAGAATTGAAACACAGGCTGGTCATAGCGGGGCTGCTTCAATTAATCATTTTATACAACAATATGCCGATATGTGGAGTTTTATTTACTGGCAAATGAAAATCGAATAAAAATCTAAATCTCTAAATACTTCGTTTGGCTCGAATTAGCTATTCTTGGTTTATTTAAAAATTCCAAAGAAAAGCAAGACAAAAACGAGGATAGTGATGGTAGCAAAGGCAGCGACAGTTTGTAAAAAAAGTTTAACGGCGGATTTTTGGTGACCATTGAGAAAAAGCATGAGTGGTTGATATAAAAATACATAGGCCATAATAGTAGCAGACAGAGTAAATAAAGAAATCATAGCAATTGGCGCTAAGACAGTGTCTTTTTGAGGAAATAATTGGCTACCATAATACATAAACACAGCAACGAGAGTAATATATAAAGCGGCAAAGAAGGCGTTGAGGAAAGGGTTTTTGGTCATATATGAATATATTATCATATATGACCGAAACAAAGGTTTTATTTACTAAAAAAGTAGTTTACTATGACTGTTTTTTATATTTAGTTAAACAAAAAACTCCTTTGGTTGGTTTAAGAATTTTGTTAGGATGTTTTTCAGTCAGTTTCCAAACATAACCATTGATGGTTTTGGATGAATTTTAATTTTTCTTTAATATAATATCAAACCAATCTGTGTGGCCGATTTTTTTATAATCAAGAAAAACAGTGGAAAAATTATTTCCAGCAATCTTTTTAATTATTTTTGGATTATAGTAATAAAACATTCTTTCTCCATATTCATCTTTTTTAATCTCTTCAGTGTATTCATCTCTCATTTTTAATGAAATGTAAAAAATACCCCCTTTATTTAGAGACTGATAAACTTTTTTAAAAACTTCAGCTAAATCAGCTTTGTTTATGTGCAGCAAAGAGGCAAAGGCATAGACTATATCAATATTTTGAGGATATTGATAATTTAGAGCATCAGATAAAACAAAATTTGTTTGAGGAAGTGCTTTAATAGCAATATCTAAAAGGCCTTTAGACGGATCAAATCCTTCGTACCAAGAAACACGTTTGATAATTTCGGCAGCATCTCGTCCGCTACCACAACCAATTTCTATGGAACGAATATTACTTTTGTTGTTTAAAAAACTCATAGCTTTTTCAATATCCCCAATTCTTGAACCTATATCACTAAAGTATTTAGAAAATTGTTTGGGAAATTTGTCGTAAACGGCAATGGTTTTTAGATCTTTTGGCATCTATATATAGATTATAGCAACTCTATTAGCTCTCTGAGCTTCAAAATGTCAGAAAATTTTACCTGGGAATTCTGGATGTAAATCTTGGAAAGATTGGTGAAAAAATGGTTCTTTAATTCTAGATTCTTTATTAGTTTGATACTAACTCGGCGTTACCTGCTTCATTAACATATCTAAAATAATACCAGAAACATACGGATTATTGATAATTTTTTCGTATATCCAAACCCCTGCTGTCTTAATTTTGTTGAGGTAATCTTGAATTTTATTTGGATTATTTTTGTTAATCACCTCAGTCTTAAGATTCTCAAGTAAATCAATAATTTCACTCTTATTTTGAATTTCTACATTTTCTTTTATCTCATTTTTAATGTCTTCAAAAACAGTAGATATTTCACCGATATTAACTGAAATTGGGCTACCTGAACCATAAGTTTGGGTAACAATATGGGGTGCAAAGTAATTGTTAACTGTCGAAGCTTTTTCTTTAATTGCGTCGTTTGACGAGTCAAGTTCGGAAATACCTTTTGCTGTAATCTTTACATTAATTATTGGAGTTGACTCAGATAATTGTCTTGTACATTTTACATTTCCCTCTTCTTCTAGTAGATTCAAGTTGAAAAATATTTCTTTGGCTAATATTGGAACAGAAGATTCAAGCTCTTCAATCTTCATAAAACCAGATGGATTTTCTTCTAGATTATTTAGTAGGATTTGTAATATTTCCAATTTAATTGATTTTCGACTAACTTCATTTTTAAAAATAATTCTCTGAGCTGTGTTAAATAAATTACCTTCCAGTTTGACGGAATAAGTATCTTTTTCTTTATCATAATTGTCCGGAGTGTTCCCAAATTCGATATTAAAGCACGATAAACTTCGTTCAAAAATCGACTTGACTCTTTCCATGTCGATTGGTAAATGTGCTAATAAACTAGCAAAGGAAAATTCTAACATTTCACTGAAACCAAACATTGAACCGTTCTGTTTATTTTGTCCAAAAGATGCTACCAAATCTTCATAAAAATTAATTGCACCAACCCAATTCCCATCAATATCAGCTAACACTAAACGTCTTAAAATGTGACTAAAACTACCATTAGATTTTGACATCCCTTCAACCTCTTGATCACGATATACGATGTAAGGCGTGTTATTAATCCTTATTTTGGTAACTTTTATAAAATCTCTCATATCAATATATTACTCTTGATTGGATTGGTCTTTACTAGATTGATCTTCACCGTTTGCTTTTAGAAAATTTTTCATCGGTAAAAGCTTAAGGTCTAATTCCATTTTTGCCCACTCTTGATATCTTTGATCCAGATCGTCTGAAAGCTGTTTACCACCAACTTTGGTTTCTATTAACCCCATTTGGAGCTGACTTGAACTTTTTCTTACAGACTCAATACTAGCTCTAAGTAATTGATTTTGGTCTTTATTAATTGAATTTTCAAGAGAAAATAATGCATCTGTTATTCCGGCAGTATGATGCAAAATTGATACTAATTGTTGTTTAAAAGAATTCTGCTCTTGTTTTGATAATTTAACTTGTAAGAAAAGACCTATCGTTGCAACAATTGCTGTTAGAAAACCAATCATATCTCCTAAATTATTTATTACGACTCCGTTATTTTTCAAAAGAAATAAAACATTAAAAAAAATAAAAATAATACTGAAGATAAATATCCATTTAATTGTTTTTTTGATCATTTTTTTTGAAAAAATTTATCAATTTGTTTTTGATTTTAACAATCAATTTGTAAATTCCAAAACTAACCAAACCTAGAATAGAAAAAAAGATAATAAAATCACTGGCTTTAGCTGGTTCACTTGGCTTTTTTACATCTGTCTCACCCAAAACTTGAGGTTGAATTGTTGGAGATATTGCTTCTGATTGGGTTATTTCGGGTGTTGGAATATTGGTTGGATTTTCTGTTGGAGTAGGTGTTTGTGTCACTGTTGGAATTATTGGTGTATTGGTTGGACTTGGAATTCTGGTTGGTGTAGATGTAGGTTTTTTAGTAGGAGTTGCTGTTGGTCTAGGAGTGGAAGTTGGTTGAGTAATAACCTGAGTAGAGTTACAACTTGGGTAATAAGGAGCACAAGTGGAAGAAAAAGAAGAACCATCACAACAACGACATCCGCAAACTCCGCCATGATGAGAACAACAACCAGAACGAGCTTCTATATTTTTTGGCAGAAGAATAAGAGAGAAAAATAAGAAAACGGATAAAATTTTTGCCCAATGTTTCACTAGCTGGAATTATAATACTTTTTCATGAATAATTCAGGTTAAACTACCTATAGATTGAGAGAAATGATAATATTGGTTATGAAGATAATCGGAATTTTAAAGTGGTTTTTCTTAGCCTTATGGTTGATTTGTATAGTTTTATTTTTGGCAGGTCAAAAAATGGCTCCATCAAATTACAGTACAATGTCGGGTAATCCATGGGGTGCTTTGTTTGGAGGTACCTTCATTATTGGAGTAATATCTTTTTGTTTGGCAATTTTTTTTGCCATCATTCAACCAAAATCTCAAATAAAGGAAGATAAAGCTAAAAAAAGAACGATAAACAAAAATGAGAAAAAATATGATTTATCGTTTAAAAGGATTTTTTCAAGAATACTTTTAACTGGTGTAATTGGAATTATTTTTGGAGTAGCAATGTTCCCTTTTATGACTGTGGCTGATGGTTTACTTTATGAGCAACGAGCAGCAATTGGCGGACAAAATATGATTAAAATGGTGGCGTTGTGGGGAATTTTTACATTAATAGTATCTCTGTTTGCTTTTTGGAAAAAACATTTTCGAATGGTTAGTGTTTTGTTAATTGGATGTTGGGTGATTAGTATTGTTTTTCTACTTTTTATTAATATGAGTGATAAAAATGACTTGAGGTGTACAAGAGCGACTCCTTATCAAATGCCAACTGAATTTATCCGTGCTTTAGATTTGGTTACTCAGAGAATGGGAATTGATCAAGAGAGAGCTAACGGTACAATACTCCAATCGGCATTTAATTATCAAAATTGTTTGAATATCCAATATTCAGAAAAAGACAATGATCAAGTGGAGGCTTATTTTGAATATCTAACAAACAATGATCCTAAGAATTTGGAAAATCTAAAAGTTGTTGTAAACCCTTCTTACCAAAAATTTGATGATCTAACTTTAGCCACTCTTTTGACTCATGAAATTATCCATGCAGGAGAATACATAAATCAGGTTGTTAGTGATAATAAGATCAGCCTCACTTGTTATGAAAAAGAGGCTAAAGCGTTTTTGAGCGAACATTCTTTTGTAATGTCTCTTAATGAAGAAGAACAGAGATCAATCTATGCGAGGCTGAGAGAAGACTCTTCAAAGAATCCCACCTTCCAAACCCTTTTATTAACCAATCAGAGAGCAATTGAATCAACTAAGGCTTGTAAAGAACTACAGAAGAAAAATAAATTGACAGATGAACAAACTAATAAGTGTTCTTGGGAAGGTTTGGAAAGTAAGTTGCTCCAGGACATTAAAGAAAATTCTTACTATCAAAAACAATGTGCAAAATAATGCTCC
>CAYRYK010000004.1:0-35192 GCA_964428535.1 uncultured Gammaproteobacteria bacterium
TACTTTGCCTAAAACTTCAGATTTAGAAACTAACATTGCCTATATTGAAAAATCTGTTGATGCTGCCAAACTTGGAGTTTCTAGTGAGGAAATAAAATCAGTTTCCGGTATTGAACAGCAAACTGATGTTGTTAAAGCTACTAACGTTGATCATTTTACAATTTTCTTTGTTATCAAGACTTATCAAAATATTAATAATAATCTTGTTGAAAAAGACGATTTTAATTTAAGAAATATTGTTCATGTGACTGCTGTTGGGATTGACCTAACTGCTACTAATATTAGGATTAAAAATCCATCTGGTGTCGTTAAAAAAGAATGTGATGGAACACTTATGTTGAAGTCTCAATGTGAATATACAATTCCACTTGATGCTGAACTCGGTAAATGGTCTATTGATCTCGGTCATTATTTTTTTGGCTGGATCTGGGAAAATAACGTTGATAATTTTAATGTTTTATCTTCATGTGGTGATACTGTTAAAAATGGGAATGAAGAATGCGATGATGGTGACACTAACGACACTAATCTTTGTAATAACTCATGCAAGATTAATCACCAAAATATTTTAATTTGTCATGCCACTTCCAGCCCTGACAATCCATATACCAACCCCACTGTTGATGATGACTCAATCATAAAAACAAACGGGCATGATAGTCATAATAACGATATTATTCCAAGTTTCGATTATTACAAAGACGGAGTCTTAACTAATTATCCCGGTAAAAATTTAACTAACATTTTCTTTGGACACACCGGCCAACAGATATTAAATAATGGTTGTCATATTGACTCTACTCTCAAAGTTATAAAAAAAGTTGAAAATAATTATGGTGGGACCAAGGCTTCTAATGACTTTACCCTAAATATTGGGAATACTAGCTTTTTAGGAGATAGCTTAGGTACTACTTTTATATTAAATTCAGGAATTTATTCTATTGGCGAGACATTACTCCCTGGTTATGCTCAAACGAGCAGTACTTGTACTAATGTTACTGTTAATCCTGGCGACAATAAAGAATGTACTATCACTAATAGTGATATTGCTCCAAAATTAACTTTAATGAAATCTTTAGTTGACCAGTACAATGGTGGTTATTCTATCGTTAATTGGACTTTGTCTGCAATTGGTACTGGATCTTCATTGGTCGGCACTAATTCTGTTAGTGGAAATTTACCCACAGGTACTTATACCTTATCAGAATCTGGTCCAACAGGGACAACTGCTTCTAATTGGAGTTGTATTGGTAGTGGCTATATTCTAAACGGTGACCAACTTACAATCTCATTAGCTGCTGATGTCACCTGTAGTATTACTAATACTACCAAACCTGCAACATTAATTATTAAAAAGACAGTAATTAACGATAATGGCGGCAATCTTCAAGCCAAAGATTTTTCTTTCAAAATTAACAATGGATTGTCTATCCCTTTCATAAATACAGCATCCTCTAATTTGTTGGGAGAAAACACTTTAGCTCTTTCAAATAGTACCTATTCAGTTGAAGAAGTATCCAAACCTGGATACAAAACCACATATAACAATTGTTCTAACTTAACTATATCTAATGGTGAAACTAAAACTTGCGAAATTTTTAATGATGATATTCAACCAAAATTAACCGTTATTAAACAAGTAATTGGTAGTACAGAACCAATTACTAACTTTAATCTTTTTGTTAATTCCACTTCAGTAATCAGTGGGGTAAGTAATGGTTTTGATGTTGGTAACTATACTGTTTCCGAAGCTAATATTAACGGTTATACAGCTACTTTTAGCGGCGATTGTGATTCAAACGGTAATATATCTCTAAGCCTTGGTGAAACCAAAACTTGTACTATTACTAACACTAAACGTGCCAAATTAACTGTCATCAAACAAGTTGATACTAACAATGACGGCATTATTGAAAATCAAAATGCCACTGATTGGACTTGGGGTATTAAAGATGGTGAACAAAATATTGCCACTGGTCAATCTCGTGATTTGGTCCCTGGCTCTTATACTATTTCCGAAGACCAAAAATCTGATTATCGTCTTCAAAATTGGTCTTGTTCCAATGAGACTAGCGGTACTCAAAATTCTATTGGTGTCAGACTTAGTCCCGGACAACAAGTTACTTGTACCATTACTAACACCCGAAAAACCGGTAATATCAGAATCTGTAAAGTTATTTTAGACGGTAACGGCAACATCACTGATGGTTCTGCATTACCTAATTCTGTCTTCACTCTTTCTGGTCTTAATCAATCAACTTCTCAAGGTGCTCCGGCTGGAGTCTTAGGTGTTACAACCTTTACTACACCTCTTACTCTCAACGAAAAATTATTTGGCTCTGAAGTTAACAATGCTTCTTGTGTCACTTATGAAAATTTAGTGCCAGGAAATTATTATTATGGTCAAGAATCATTACCAGAAGAATTCTGGGGAATTCCAAAATATAATGATGGTGTTTCTAGTCAAAATAATTTAACTGATCATTTTTATACTTACAGTGGTCAATTATTTGACGAAAATTCTGAAAACGACAATGATCGTCAAACTTCATCCGATGGTCATATTGTTTTAGCCAAAGATCAAACCAGAACCTTAATTATTGTCAATCAATATCAATTTGCCAAAGTTAATGTCACTAAATTTAATGACTACAATGGTAATGGTCACCAAGATGAAGGTGAAGAAAATCTTTCTGGATGGACCATTAATTTAACCGGGCAAGACTCTGCTACTACCAACTCCAATGGTTTAGTTACTTTTACCAATGTTGCTACTGGTAATCACACTCTTTCAGAAAATCTTAAAGACGGCTGGACCCAAACCAATATCACTTGCGATGGTCAAGAATTAATCGACAATGATAATTCTCATGAAATTAACCTAACTGCTGGCCAAACTTTAAATTGTAAAGTTGGTAACCGACAACTTGGTAAAGTTACTGTTTATAAATTCAACGATATTAATGGTAATGGTCGTCAAGATGAAGGTGAAAATAATCTCTCCAATTGGACTATTAATTTAACTAATCAAACATCACTCAACACTGATGCTAACGGTCAAGTTATCTTTAATAATTTAACTTCAGGTAATTACGATCTTAGTGAAAATATCCAGTCACAAGCCGGTTGGAAACAAACTAATATTTATTGTGAAGATAGTGGTAATGGTGTCAAGATAACTGCTCCGGGTGAAGCTTATGGCCACCATGGTGCTTGTGGTGGTTGGAATGGTTGCAGTGATGCTAGAACTTGTGCTCTTTGGGCTTGTGAAGTCAAAGGATACACCAATCTAGTTTCATATGGTGCTGATAAACCATGTACCCAATTTAATAAATGTAATTTGTTTTATAGTCGTGGAAGTGTTCAATATAATTGGGGTAACTGGTGTGAGGTTCAAGGTGTAACCGATATTGTTTGTAGTAACGGTTCTCAATCTGGTGAATATTACAACAATGGTTATGTTTCCAGTAATCATCTTACTGTCAATCCGGGTCAAAACAAAATTTGTTACATTGGCAACCAACGTCTTGCTCCAAAAATGACCATCTCCAAATCTAATAGCAGTAATGGTAATACTCTTAACCCGGGTAACTCTGTTGATTACCAAATAACTTTAGATATTAACGACAATAGTATTAACAATCTTAAAGTTACTGACCTTTTGAGTGACGGCTTCAAGTATCGTTCTGGTTCTTACAAAGTTCTTAAAAATGGTAGCGACGTTACCGCTCAAGTAGGGGAGCCTCAATATCATTCACCTGGTGTTTGGGATTTATCTGCTCTCGGTCAACTAACTCCAGAAGATAATTTGGAACTAATTTATACCGCCGATATTTCTACTGATCAGCAAGCTGGTAAATATGCTGATTTAGCCTATGCTTCGGCAGTCTATGGTTATGATGCCGAACAAAGTCTTTTAGCTACTGCTACTGATGAAGGTTACATCGACACTAATTATGTCGGTACCGATGTCACTGTTAATCGCAGTCATCAAAATTCTGTTTCTGCTAAAGTTGAAAAAATTGAAACAGTTGAAGGGCAAGTGTTAGGTGCTTCCACTGAAATGCCATCTACTGGTGCTGCCACTCTTTGGTTAATTCTCAGTTCTATTTTAGGAACTCTTGGATTAATTTTAATTAAACATGATAAACTATCGAAATCTATGGCCAAAAAGATATTTTCCATTTTTATTCTGCCATTATTCTTATTTTTAAGTTTTACTCAAATCGTTTCAGCTGAATCGAACTTATCTGTTCGATTAGAACAGCCAAAAACCCCGACTAATGTCAAAGACTTACAATTAAAATTTGTCGCTCTTGATATTTCCGGTAATCAAATCACTGCCAAGTGTTTCAAAAAAGGCCCAATTGATTCTGATTTTAGTCAATATGGTTCCGACATCATTTTGTCTGCTGGTGGTAATGCTTCTCAGTGTTCTCCTGGCTCAATTATTGACCGGGTTGGTTCTTATCAATTTAAAGTTCAAGCCAATGGTGTTGATAGTAATTTAGTTAGTATTGATTACAACGATATTACCCCTGGTACTCCAACTGATTATCGTAAAGATAAAATTAATGATTGTGATTTTAAAATTCATTTTAAAACCGCCAATGATGAAGGCCGAACCGCCAAAGTTGAACTTTATCGTTCTACTGACTCTGCTTTTTCTGCCAATGCCGAATCTTTAGTCAATTCTATAAATATTGGTTCAACTCAAGAGGCCGACATTAATAATAGTGTTCCTGATTGTTCCAAAACTTATTATTATGCTCTTCGTGCTTTCGACAGTGCTGGTAATGGTTCTGATGTTGTTGGCGATAGTCTTACTATTAAAACTATTTACACTACCACCACTATCTCCGGTACTCCAAATCAAGGTGCTATTCCTGTAACTGGTAGCAATATTTCTCCAGAGGGTAGTTCAACTCCATCAGAAAATCAAAACACTAATCAAGATCAATCAAATACTGGCAGTGTCCTTGGTACTCAAACTAAAATTGGTAACTTTATTACTAATCACAAAATTATCTCCAGTATTATTGGCATAGTTCTCTTGGCTATAATTATCTATGTCTTCAGAAAAATTAAATCAGGTAAAAAAAGAAAATAAAAAACATTTTTCTTTACCACTAATTGCTGGATTAATTTTGATTTTTGTTTCATTGACAATTCCCTTAAAAACTTTTAGTCCGGTTATCACTTCGGAAATAAAATATCGTATTGATAACCCAAAAACTAATACTGAGATTACTCCTGTTAATACCGATTTTTCTATTGTTATCCCCAAAATTAATGCCAATACTACCGTTGTCGACAACGTTGATCCCTTCAATTCCCAAATTTATCAACAGGCTCTAACTCACGGTGTTGCTCGAGCTTCTACTTCTACTACTCCCGATAAATCTGGTAATGTTTTTATTTTTGCTCACTCGGCTGGCAATTGGTATCAGGCTAACCAATACAATGCTGTTTTTTATTTAATTAATAAACTAAAATTTGCTGACCCAATTTATATCTATTATCAAAACAAAAAATATACTTACACTGTTACCGAAATCAAGACTGTCGATCCCAAAGACACTACTTACTTGTCTACTAATTCCTCCCAAGATCAACTAACTCTTATGACCTGTTGGCCACCAGGGACTACTATCAAACGTTTACTGGTTATTGCTAAACTAAAAAAATGATCACTAATCCAATTCATCAAAAAATTATCAAAGAAATTTCCCAAATTAAATCCAATTCCACTCCTGAAAATATTAATTTTGGTCAAAGATATATTGGCACTGACAAACCTTATCACGGTTTTACTACTAAACAAATCACCGACTTGGCCAAAAAAATTTTTAAAGAAAATCAATTAAGTTCTGACGATATTATTCAGCTCTTAAATTCTCTTTATCAACACGGTGCTAGTTATACCGAAATTGTTTTAGGCCCTATGATTTTGTCTCTTTCACCCCAAACTCTCAAAAATTTTGATCCTCAAAATCTTGATTTATGGTTAAATCATACTCACGGTTGGGCAGAAAATGATGTTCTTTGTCAGTCAAATTACACCGCCGATATTTTACTTTCCAATTGGTCCAATTGGCAAAAAATCTTAAAAGAATTTAATCGAAGTCCTAATATAAATAAACGTCGAGCTAGTTTGGTTTTACTTACTAAATCACTTCGTCAGTCCGACGATCCACGTTTATCCAAATTAGCTTTTACTAATGTCGAACATCTAAAAGGGGAGACCGATATTTTAATTACCAAGGCCGTTTCTTGGATTTTACGATCTTTAGTTTCTTTTCACAAAGATGAAGTTCTCAAATATCTTGAAGATAATAAAGATTCACTTCCAAAAATTGCTTATCGCGAAACCCTTTCCAAAGCTCTCACTGGTCGCAAGTACAACAATTCCAAAAAACAAAAATAATTTTTATCTAACTTTTTAATCACTCAATATTTTAATTTTATTTAAAATTAAAATATTGTAAATTTAAAATTGTTATTTTCTGAAAGACTGACAAGCTGAAAATCTGAAAAACTTAATATCTTGATTCTACAAACGTCAACGCAGTTCCCATAGCATCACCTCGTCCGGTTCGACCAATTCGGTGAATATAATCTTCGTAATTTTGTGGTTTGTCGTAATTAATTACATGGCTAATATCTTTTACATCCAAACCTCTGGCTGCCACATCGGTAGCCACCAAAATATTGATTTGATTTTCTTTAAACATTCTTAATGTAGTTTGTCTTTTGTGTTGCGGTTTGTCTCCATGAAGTGACCCAGCCTTAAAACCGTTATCTATCAAATGATTACAAATTTTTTCCACAATCATTTTTGTGCCACCAAACACCAATACTTTTTTAAAATCAGATTTTCTCAATAAATTAATCAACATTTCTTCTTTATTATTTCGATTAACCATCACCACATTTTGTTCTACATGATCACTCGATTCTTGAGTTTTAACTGAAATCTTTACTGGCTCGACCAAAAAAGTATCCACCAAAGCTTCAATTTTTCGGTCCATAGTGGCCGAGAAAAACAAAGTTTGTCTTGGAGTCGGAATTCTATCAACAATATTTCGAATATCATTAATAAATCCCATATCCAACATTCGGTCAACTTCATCCAAAACCAAAGTGTCAAATTTAAAAAAGTTAATTACTCGTCTATCAGCCAAGTCTTTAATTCTTCCTGGAGTTCCAATAATTATGTGAGGATCTCTTTTAATCTCCATTACTTGCTCTCGCATATAAGCTCCGCCAATAGCTAAAGTAATATAAACTTTCAAATCAAAAGTAAAAGATCGAATTTCTTGTTTAATTTGTTGAGCCAATTCTCGTGTTGGCGCCATAATCAAAACTCTTTTTTGTGGATTTTTGACAATCATTTCAATCAACGGCAAAGCAAAAGCCGCTGTTTTTCCAGTTCCAGTATTAGCAATTCCCAACACATCATTTCCGTTCAAAATTGCCGGTATAGCTTCGTCTTGAATTTGAGTTGGTTTAACATAACCCTTACTATCAATATTTCTTTGCAAAATTTGACCAAAACCAAATTCATTAAATTTATGTTTTACTTCAACTTCTTCAATTTTAACTACCGGACAAGCCTTTTTAATAAACAAAGCCGGATTAATATCACTTCCAAAACTTCTTTTTTTACTTGGTCCAAAATGACGTCGTTGGCCACCAAAACTCGGTCTGGAATTACCAGAGCTCTGTCTTGATCCGCCAAAACTAGGTCGGGGAGCACTAAAATTTCTAAATTCGCCAGAAGTTGATTGACTCTGACCGTTTCTATTTCTACGTCCAAAAGACGCATGTCTATTGTTGTACATAATATTTTTGAGTAGCAATGTCTTTTGGCCGTAACCTCAAGACTAACAATGCCCAAAAATATTAATTTAAACAGCAATTCATGCTTGGGCAGTTTATTATCAATTTCTCAATTGCTTAAATCAGGTTGTAGTTTACCATATCAATTTTTAATTGCAAATTAATCACTATTTTTAACCGTAAATAACGAAATTAGTTGATTTTTAATTAAAATTAATTATAATTCCAACACATGTCCGAAAGGTACCAATCAGAAAAACAATTATGGATGTCCTATGCCAGTTTTCACCAAAAGCATCCAAAGTCAGATTGTGAAGCAAAAGTTGATTTTTATCATCAAAATTCAAAGTGTATAAGTTTAAATTCTCAAAATCTTAACCCAAAAACGGCCATTGTTATTCCTGCATACAATGAATCAGAGTATATTCCTAGAACTTTAGCCAGTATCAACTCTGCTCTGATGTCTTACGAAGAAAAAGATGTTTCAGTTATTGTAGTCGACAACAATTCTACCGATGAAACTGGCCAAATAGCCAAAGAATTTGGTGCTCTAGTTATTAGAGAACCAAAAAAAGGTATTGGTCAGGCTCGTCAAACTGGTCTAGAAGCTACTCCTGAATCAGTAGAATTTGTTTTAACTACTGATGCTGATACTGTCATTACTAGAAATTGGATTAAGGTCCACCAAGAATCATTAAAAAATACCGGAGTCGTTTTTACTTACGGGAAAACACGATTCATTTCCGACCAACAACTTTCAGTCATAAATAGTACTCTACTTATAGGCTATACCACAGCGGCAAACTTGTTTCATATTATTAATAATAAACACGGTTCGTTAGTCTGTGGCAGTGCTAACGTTGGTTACCAAAGAGATATCGCCTTACTCTGCGGTGGTTACAATCGAAAGTTTAACAGTGCCGAAGATGTTGATATTATGCGTCGGATGTCAGAATATGGTCAATTAACTAGAGTTAACAACACCGTCCTTACTTCAGCCAGAAGAATGACTCAAAAGGGGATTCTTCAACATGGATTTGAAACGTTTAAAAAAAATTTAAAACGTTTTATGGGTGAAGAACCAGATAATCCAGAAAGTGAACATATTGATTATAGGTAACTACCTTTACATAAAAAACTGAGCCAACATTATCAACACTGATATCAGCATAAATCCAAACACAATCCAGGCAATTACTTTACTTCTTTTTTTAGTTTTAAATCTACCCACAATCCTTTCATCATCAGCTAATTTTATAATTATGGCAATCAAAGGGACCGCTGCCACCCCATTAATCACTGCCGCATAATACAATGCCTGCATAATGTTTATTTGTAAAATATTTATGGCTACACCGACTAAAGTTGATACTGCAATCACTCCATAAAAAAATTTGGCTTTATCAAATTTTTTCGATAAACCTTCATTAAATTTAAATGCTTCCGAAATTGCATATCCTACTGATCCGGCTAAAACTGGTATTGATTGTAAACCAATTCCAATAATTCCCAACGCAAACAAAATATAGGCAAAATCTCCCGCTAACGGTCTCAGAGCTAAAGCTGCTTGTTGCGGTGTCTCAATATTAGTTATTCCATTTGCATGCAAAGTTGCTGCTGCCGTTATAAGAATAAAAAAAGTCATTAAATTCGAAAATACCATCCCTATTTTTGTATCCATTCCCATCTTTTTAATATCCAATGGTTTTACCTCTGGTTTGTGGCCAAAATCTATTATTTTATTTTCTACTATTTCTTCTTCAATTTCTTCTGAAGCTTGCCAAAAAAATAAATATGGCGAAATTGTGGTTCCCAAAAAACCGATCATCGTCATAATGTAACCAGCATTTAGTTCAATTTTAGGAATAAACAGATCAAAAGCAATCTCTCCCCAATTTTGTTTAACCATAAAAGCCGTGATGATATAAACACCCAAACTCAATCCTAACCACTTTAAAATACCCGAATATTTTTTATAAGGAACAAATATTTCCATCAATATAATCAATATCCCCACTACTCCTAGCCAGTAATAAAAATTAAAACCCAAAATCATTTGAATTGATGCTGCCATAATTCCCAAATCCGCTCCAATATTAATTACATTAGCTACTGTTAATAAAGATACCGCCAAAAATAATAACCTTTTTGAGTGATACCTTCTAATTGTCCCCGCCAAACCTTTTCCTGAAGCCATACCAATTCTGCCGCACATTTCTTGAATCACTATCATGGCCGGCAATAAAAACAATGTTAACCAATTTAGTTTATAACCATATTGTGCCCCGGCAATCGAATATGTGGCAATTCCTGACGGATCATCATCAGCCGCCCCAGTTATAAAACCCGGACCAACTTTTTTTATTTTTTTCCCCAACTTAGACAATATATTTCCCATACCAAATTTATATCTTAAACCGTGCTCATAGACAACTCCTCAATTATTAAAACTGTAATATTTCATCTAATCCAAAATCGTGTAAAATAAGCACATGGCCAATAAAGTTTACACAATTAAGATAGCGGGTCCGGCAGGTTTAGGTATCAAATCCATCGGTCAATTATTTTCCAAAATTCTTATCGCTCATGGTTTTAATTTAGCCGATTATAGCGAATATCCCTCATTAGTTCGTGGTGGTCACAATACTTATCAAATTAGTTTTTCTCTTGATAAAGTTTTTGCCCCACATTACCAAATCGATGCTTTTTTTGCCATCAATTCCGGTCACTGGCAACAACATCAATCAGAATTTAATAATAAAACCTTAATTTTTTCCGATGAAGAAACAGATAAAAAAGACCTTAAGAAAGGAATCTTTTATAATCTTCCCCTCAAAACATTAGCCAACGAAATTGGCAGTCCTTTGGTAGTTAACACTATCAGTTTGGGTGTCGCAGTTTATCTTTTAGGTTTTGATCTTAATCTCACCAAAGAAATTGTTTGTGGTTTTTATCAAAAATTCAGCGACCTCAATGCTCGAGCTATTCAATCAGGTTACGATTATGCTCAAACCAATTTCCCCAAATGTAAACTCGATTTAAAAACCAAAATTAATCCCAAAACCGATCAACAACTTTACGAAGGCAACGAAAGTTACGGTTGGGGATTCTTGGCTGGTGGTGGTAATTTTTACGCCGCTTATCCTATGACTCCAGCTACCGGTGCTTTGCATTTTTTGGCTGCCAAACAAGAAGCTTATCCCGGTCTTAAAGTTATTCATGCCGAAGATGAAGTTGGTGTTGCTAATATGGGTGCTGGTGCTGCTTTTGCTGGGGCTCGTGCCGCTGTTGGTACTTCCGGTGGTGGTTTCGCTCTTATGAACGAAGCTGTCAGTTACTGTGGTGTCGCTGAAATTGGTTTAGTCTATTACTTAGTCTCTCGACCTGGTCCAGCCACTGGTTTACCCACTTGGACTGCTCAAGGTGACCTAATGCATGCTATTTATTCTGGTCATGGCGAATTCCCTAAAGTTGTTATTGCTCCAGGTGATATTGATGAATCCTTCCAAATGGGTTATCAATCACTCAATTTAGCCGCCAAACTTCAAACCCCAATCATTGTTGTTAGTGATAAATTTTTAGGTGAATCATCTGCTAGTACCAACAATTTATCCAAAATTAAGGTAAAAATCGAAACTGGTGACATTGAAACTAAACCAGGTGAAAATTATGGTCGCTATAAATTTACTTCCAGCGGTGTTTCTCCACTTACTATCCCAGGTACACCTAATGGTCAATTTTTAGCCAACAGTTATGAACATGACGAATTTGGTTTTGCTACCGAAGATGCTCAAGTCTCTCAAAAAATGTTTGACAAACGTATGGCCAAAAATAAATTAGCCATCAAATTAGCTCCCAAAGCTAATATTTTTGGTACTGATTCTGCTAAAAAATTAATTATCTCTTGGGGTTCTACTAAAGGCCCGATTCTCGAAGCTCTCAAGGATTTGCCTAATAAAAATGATTATGCCTTTTTGCAAATCAAAACTCTTTGGCCAATTAATCCTGATTTAAAATTAATTATCAACAACTTTAAAGAAACTATTGTTATTGAAAATAACGGCACTGGTCAGTTAGTCACTCTATTAAAATCTCAATTTGATTTTAATCCTACCAAAATCCATCTTCGAAACGATGGTCGACCTTTCTTCCCGGAAGAAATTATTAAACTTCTTAAATAATTATGACTAATAATATTCGATCAAATATCACTCCTACTTGGTGTCCTGGTTGTCACAATTATTTAGTTTATGCTGCTCTCCAAAAAACTTTTGCTGACCTCAAAATTGACCTTGATAATTTAGTTATGAATTATGACATTGGTTGTGCCGGTAATATGGCTGATTTCTTTAAAACTTATGGTGCTCACACCCTTCATGGTCGTTCTATTGCCATGGCTATGGGCGAAAAAATCGTCAATCCAAAATTAACTGTCTGTGTTATTGGTGGTGATGGTGGTATCTATGGTGAAGGTCTTAACCATTTAATTACCGCCGCTCGCGGTAATATTGGTATTAAAGTTTTTGTTTCCAATAATTTTCTTTATAGTCTAACTACTGGCCAGACCAGTCCAACCACTCCAAAAGGGGCTCATACCAAATCCACTCCTACGGGCAATATTAACGAACCTATTCATCCAGTTGAATTACTCAAAACCGTCAATCAAGAAATTTTTATTGAATCTGTTGATGTCAAAGATATTCCCAAATTAAATGACACCATCAAACGGGCTTTAGAATTTCCTGGTTTTGCCCTCGTTGATATTCTTCAAGAATGTGTCGCTTTTGGTAAACAATTAAAATGAACCAACCTCTAAATACTTTCGATCCACCCCAAACTTGGGAAGAATTGGTTAAATTAAAACCAAAAATTCGCCATTCCACTCCAGAAACTGCTCGTCTTCCCGAAGATTTAGCTTTTTACCAACTTTATACCAAACTTGTTCCTCGAGATATTCGTCTAGAAATCATCAACCAACTAATTGGTGATAACGATTACAAAATTCTTCAAAATAATTTTCCTTATCTAAATTTACTCAAACATTTACCTGAGGTTAAACACTATTGTCTTTGGAGTCGTGTCGGCGAATTAAGTCCCGAAAAAATCGATTCAGAAATTACCCAAGCTTTCCCCGGTAAAAAATATTTTTGGTTAGAAAATAGTCTTCAAACCAAATCAGTTCCTGAAATTTGGCACTGCCACGTCTTTGTTAAAGAAAAATAACTATTTCTTTACTGCCACTATTGTCATAAACATCGGAATTTCTTGTCTAGCCCTGTCTTCCATTCTCGCCTTACTTCCAGTACTCTTTTTATCTGATACTAATTCTTCAATTCTCTCAATTAAAAATCCATTTTTAAATAATTCCTCACTATATTTTGATAGGGGATGATGGAATGACCAAGTCTTTTCCGATTTTTCAAAACTCCCTGGATTAGTAATTATAGGAATTTCTAGTTCACTCATATATCGATCAATTCTTCTGTATTGGGTTTTACTATTTTCATCAATACCCCAAGAACTTTGACGGGGGATTCTAAAAATTGGATGGTTTAAAACCATTACCAATCGACCTCCTGATTTTAAATGATTAGCTGCATTTTTTATTACTCCGCCAAAATCTCTAATATTTTGTAATGCCAAAATAATTACCCCCAAATCATAATAATTTTCCGGTAACGGTAATTTTTTACTTACATCTGCCACCAAAAAAGTATGTTTACTATTTTGACTTTTTCGTTTGGCTTCTTCTATTAAACTCCTGGAAATATCTATTCCCACATATTCACAATTCGGCATTAACTGTCTTTCAAAAATACCCTGACCACAGGCAAAATCAAACACTTTATTCGCCTTATCTAAATCAATTAATTTCTTCAAGCTAGGAAAAATCACTGCCTGATGAAAATAATGACCATCTTCGCCAACGATTTTTTTATACCATTTACTCGATTTTTCCCAAGACGTATTTTGCATAATTTATTTTATCTCTTTATATTTTTTCACATAATAATCAAACCATTCATCTTTTTCATCTATTTCTATATTTTTTATATAAATTTTTTTCTCAAATTTTCCCACTTTCTTATTTTTATTTTTAATAACTTCTTTAAATTCTTTTTTACTAATTTCTAAATTTTTCAAACAAGTATCAATTATTAATTGCAAATCAGCTAATTCTTTTATTGCATCTTCCTTGTCGGTCAAGTCTAATTCTTTTAATTCTTCAAAAAATTTCTTTTTTAAACTAATTAAAAACTGCTTATTATTTAATATTTTATAATCAACTTTATTTGTCTTTGTCCCGTTCAAAATGTTCTCTACAATTTTGTCGCGAACTAATTTTTCAAATCTAAATTTCCTCATTAACCGATAATAACACAATCTTTTCTATCTTGCGGTATAATTAATGCGTGATCATTATAAAAAATTCTGCCGAAATTGAGGGCATCCGCCGTTCTTCCCGCCTAGCCGCTGAGACTCTAAAATATTTATCTGAATTTATTAAACCAGGTATTAGCACTGAAGAATTAAATACTTTGGGTCATAAATATATAATTTCTCATCACGCCACTCCTTCACCCTTAAATTATGGTGGTTTTCCTAAAAGTATTTGTACTTCTATTAACGATGTTGTTTGTCATGGTATTCCGTCCAAAAACGAAATCTTAAAAGAAGGGGATATTATTAATCTTGATATCACCACCACTCTCAATGGTTTTTATGGGGATACTTCAGCCACTTTCCCCGTTGGTCAAATTTCACCAGTCGCCAAAAAACTTATTGAAGTTGCTAAAACATCACTCAAGATGTCTATAAAATCTCTTAAACCAGGCAGAGTTTTAAATGATTGTGTTGGTAAAATTGTTGAACCTTACGCTAAGAAAAATGGTTTTAGTGTTGTTCGAGAATTAGGTGGCCATGGAGTTGGTATTAAATTTCACGAAGATCCCTTTGTTTATCATTTCGATTATCCTCGGGAAAAGGTTGTTCTCAAACCGGGCATGATTTTTACTATTGAACCTATGATTAATGCTTCTACCGATCATCGAGTCACTCTTGATCAAAATGATTCTTGGACTATCCGAACTTACGACCATTCATTGTCAGCCCAATTTGAACACACCATTTTAATCACCCAAAATGGTTACGAAATCCTTACTATATAAAAACTTTATACTTTTCACTTTTTACTTTAAACTAACATATGATTCTGCTCGATGGTAAAACTACCTCTCAAAAGATTCTTAACTCTCTTCAGCAAGAAATAACTCAAAAAAATCTTCAGCCCAAATTGGATATTATTTTAGTCGGTGATGACCCAGCTAGCCAAAAATATGTCGACCTTAAACAAAAAAAAGCTGAAAGTATCGGTATTGGCGGCCAAATTCATAAACTTCCGTCAACTGCTACTACTGCCGAAGTTATTTCCCTAATTAATCAACTAAACAATGATTCTTCGGTTACCGGTCTTATGGTTCAACTCCCTTTACCATCAACCATCAATACTGACCAAGTTTTAATTTCCATCAAACCCAGTAAAGATGCTGATGGTCTTAATCCTATTAACTTAGCTCTTTTATTCCAAAAAAATTCTTTAGCTATCCCTTCAGCCACTTCTCTGGGAATTATTAAATTAATTGAAGAATACAAGGTTGATGTTAGCGGCAAAAATGCGGTAATTATTGGTCGTAGTCCCGATGTTAGTTTGCCACTTTTTGCTCAACTCATGGCTAGAAATTGCACAGTTACTATCTGTCACTCTTATACTCAAAATATGGCCAAAATTTGTCAACAAGCCGATATTCTGATTTCTGCCATTGGTAAACCAAAATTTTTAGGTAAAGAATATATTAAACCCAATGCCGTCGTTATTGATGTCGGTTACGCTACCGACCCAGCCACTGGTCAAAGCAGTGGTGATTTCGATTTTGACGCTATTAAAGATATTGCTGGGTTTATTACTCCGGTTCCAGGTGGTGTCGGTCCTATGACCGTCGCCTCACTTTTATTCAACACGGTTGAAATTTGTAAAAGATAGTTTTTAACTATAAAATCAACTATGAATGAAATCATAAACCCAGATAACCAACCAAATCAAAATCTTTTTAAATATCTTTTTCTAGTCATTTTTGTAATATTTATTATTACCTTTAGTCTTTTAATTACTGTTTTGATTAAACAAAAAAATACTTCTTCTTTAAATAAAATAAACCAGACTACCCCGACACCAACCGAAACTACCAAAATTGAATCAACAGGGACACCCATTGAGACAACAATTTCTTCTTCAAATTCCAAACCTTCCAATATTAAAGCTTATTCAAAAACAGTTGGTAATAAAATAAATCTAATTTTAGAAACCAACGGTCAAGAAACTATTATTGACAGTCTCTCTAATGACGATGAAACTGCCTTTAGTCAGATAACCTTTTCTCAAAGTCTCCGATATCTAACCTATGTATTACAAGGAAGAACAGGAAGTAGTATGAAAATTTATGATACTCAGAAAAAAGCTTTCATCAAAAGTCCACTTGGTTACAATAATTTTGGAATGCAAGCCTCTAACCCAATTGTTATAACTAACGATGAAAAATTTCTTATCTATTGTTCTGGCGGTGGATATGGTGGTATAGATGGGGCTGCAATACTTTCGTTACCCGAAAATACTACAAAATTTGATTTTGAAAAATATTTAGGCAAGAAAATGGCCTCGCCTACAGTTTCCTGTTCATATGATAGTTCAAACAATATAGTTACCTTGTTTTATTACAAAGATCTAGAAGAGACACAGCAAAGCAATGTTGTTTACAACTTAAAAACCAGTTCTGTTGAATAATAAAACAATTCAATGATCGAGCAATCATCTCCAATCGATACCCAACATAGGGACAACGACTCTCGAAAAACAGCTTTTACTATCGACCTACTTCATCATCATCAGGATGCATTACGAATTTATCAGTCCTTTGGGCTAATGGTCAAAGTTGACCAAAAACGTAAACATATGGCTCCGGAGCACATGGTCACTGTTATTGCCGGTACCCAAGCCTTAGGTCAATTATTATTCGAAGGTGGAATTTTATCCGATGAAACTAAAATTTTTGAAACCGAAAGTGCCGCCGCTATTCATGATGCCGGTAAAGAATTAGAGTTTCAACTCGTCACTGCCGCCCAAAAAGATACTGTCGTCTCCAGCGATTACCAAAATATTTTAGCCCAGCCAAATATTCAAATATCCGATCAACAAACTTTTGAAACAAAAATTTCTGAATATTTTCCTCAGTTAGTTTCTACCGTACCAAAAGGTATTCGCACTCAAGCCGCTTACGATTTAGCCGGAAGTATCAATGAATTACGCTTGCAAGCAAAAAATGTTTCTTCTGATATTTTAAAAATCCAAAAAATGGTCGGTCATTCTTCTTGTCCTGAAATAGAAACGCTAATTGATTCTTTTGATCAATTAAACGATACTCAAAAACAACAAAGTCTCCAAATTTTTGTTCTTCATTACTTAGATGATTTAGTTACTAATCCCAATATTATTGACCCTCAAATTACTACTGACGCCGGCAATAATCGCTTAAATGCTCTTGACCGAAGATGTCTCCAAAATGAAAATAATCCCAAATATCAGGAATACAATTTAGCCTGGAAAAATGACCCCCGCAATACTACCGGTGAAACTGCTTTTGCTATGCAGCGTCGGGTTGGCCACCGAGTCGAAACATTTTTGGCTAATTTATTAGGAGTTGCTGACCCGCTAACCCTTCCGTCCCTTATTGATCAAAGAATAAAAGAAAATATTCAAAAAAAATCTAGCCTATCTTCAAACTAAATTCCTTTTGAATTAATCAATTCATTATGAATTAAGCCATTAGAAGCAATAAATTGGAATCCTTTATCTGACCCAAAATTTAATTCCAAATCTTTTCCATTTTTATCAGTTATTTTTCCACCGGCTTCTTTAACTAACAAAAAACCTGCCGCTTCCCAAATTTTTGAATAAAAATGAACTAGTCCAGATAATTCTCCTTTTGCCAACATCGATAAAGTACAACCGTTGGCATTATAAATAGCAATATTTCCTACTTTTGGCCTTAATTCCAACATTAACTTCGCCGTTTTTTCACCCCCATCAGGATCGTAGCCCGGATCCAATACAATAGTTGATTTATTAAAATCAGTCGTCGAGACATGAATTTTTTGATTATTCAAATAAGCCCCATGACCCTCAACCGCATAAAATAATTCGTTAGTGGCCGGTAAAAAACTTACGCCAACTTTTAATTTTCCATTTTCTACAAAACCAAGTAATACAGAATAATTTCTTGACCCATTCAAAAAATTAGTTGTTCCATCGAGTAAATCAGCCACCCATAATCGTCCACTAACTTTTTCAGGAATTCCTTGTTCTTCAGTCAAAATATTATCATTTGGAAAATACTTTTTAATCACATCTATACCGGCAACATCGGCTAATTTATCAACCTCAGACTTAAACTCCAAACTATGTCTTTCTGCTTTATGATTATTCGTTTGTTCCAAAATTATTCTTCCTGCCGTTTGTACCGCCTCAACTGCTGCCATCAATTCAGTTTTATATTTATCAATTTCTGGGTTTATTAAAGCTTCTTTCATTACTATAGATTATATAACAATCAAATATTAGAATATGCTATCCTACAACAGGATGCCAGAAAAACTTCAAACTGAACACTCTTTTTATCCAATAAATGGTTGTTTTGATAAACTTACCCCAGCAGAACAAGAATTAGCCAATGATTTTATGTCTTCAAAAAGAATTCTTGGTCGATATTTATTTGATTTTGATAAAAATCAAACAGTCGGTTTTATTGGAAAAATGTATGATCGGTATGGTCAAGTTGTTATTGACTCGCGCTTTGTTTTAGATGGTTATCACCATTTTCTACCCAGACAACTTATTACTGGTAATGATCTTCGTCTTAATTTGGAGTCTTTTAAAATTTATCAAGACTGAAAAATTTATATTTGATTAAACCTGTCTGCCGGCAGGTAGGAATTTCAAATTAAAATTTAAAATTGTTATAATCCGTTATATGCGTATCCAACTATATGATAGGGGATTACCCCAAGGTAAAAAATTATTTTCTGATTTGGAAACTGTCTGTCAGAGAATGCAAATTGACTATGATCCAGAATATATTAAAGATATGTCACGGGTTTATAGTATGGGTCTGCAAGGGAGTACGATTTTGTTAATCGATGGGGAAGTGGCCTTTGTTGATAAATATCCTAGCCAAAAAGAATTAGAAACCATCCTTCAAGAATATGTTTAAAAATATTCGTAAATTTCTCAAAAAAAGAGATCGTTTAAGTACTATTTTAGAGCTCCTTGCCGCTGTAGCTATTTGGTGGGGAATATGGGGAATTCTTGATTTATTTGTCTTTCCTCACAATGAACTTTGGAGTTATCTAATTTCCATTATTCTTGGTTTTTTGATTATCTTTGTTGTCGGCGGGGAATTAGACGAGATTAAATAATCTTTTGACATTATCGTCGATTATTTTTTCGGTTGATTCCAAACTAATTTGCCAAATTTCTGATACTTTTTGATACACATATCTTACATACTCCGGACAATTTTTTTCTCCTCGGAAGGGGACTGGTGTTAAATAAGGACTGTCTGTCTCTAAAATTAATCTGTCTTTAGGTATATTTTTAACAACTTCTTCTAACCCAATTTCATAAGTTAAATTTCCATCAATTCCAAAATACCACTCGCCGGGTAAATCTAAATATTTTTTAATTCTTTTTTTACCCCCGCTATAGCAATGAATTACTCCGCGTAAATTTTTATATTCTCCCAATATTTGTAACATTTCGTCACTGGCTTGACGACTATGAACAATCAATGGTCGATTCACATTTTGCGACATGACAATTTGTTTTCTGAACAAATCTATTTGTCTTTTTCTATCAAATTCATTGACATCGTCGGTAAATTCTAGTCCACACTCTCCAATTGCCGATACCCGTTTCTCAAACAATTTTTCTAGGGTCGCAAAATCATTGCTAATTTCTTGGGGGTGAATCCCAATTGCCGGTACTAATTTTTTATTTATTTTTGATAATTCCAAATTATCTTTTGAATCTTGCAAGCAACTAGCCGCCAAAACCACATAATCCAATCCTTCAATTTTTATCTCTTCACTAAAACGAGATGATAAGTGAGCATGTGTATCAATCATAAGTGGTATATTAACTTAAAATATATGAATTTCAAATTGTTAACTCAAAAAATCGCTCAATCTGGTTTTGATTATGGTAAAAGACACCATATAGAATTTACTCCAGAGTTTGCTGCTATCAAACTAAATGAGGAAGTTGGTGAGTTTAATCAAGCTCTTTTAATTCATCAGCACCGATGTCGTGAGTCAAAATATCTTGATCCAAAAGTATCTCAAGAAGAATTGGGTCACGAATTAGCCGATGTTATTGGCATGGCTATTGTTAATGCCAAAATTCACGATATTGATATTGAGAAAGCTCTCAATGAAAAATGGCTTAAATCAGAGCCGCGGAAATAGTGGTTTATCAAGTGGTTTAATTTCTCCCTCAAAAATTTTCTCTATTTTTTCACAAGTTTCTGGCATAATTGGTTTCAAAAACTTTACAGAAACTAAAATATATTCAATTACTTCTTCTAATATTTTTTTTCTTTCTGGACTGTCTTTATCTAACTTCCATGGAGTTTTTTTATTTAACTCTACATTTGCCGTATTTAAACTATCTCTATAAATAATTTCAATTGCGTCATTAAAATTAAATTCATCAATCAGTTGATAAAAAAGCTCATAATTTGGTTCTTTTTCAAGATTAATTTTTTTATCAAAAACTAACCCTTCTGATAATTTAGCCACTCTCGACACTAAATTACCCAAATTATTGGCTAAATCAGCATTGTATCTTTCTTTAAATCTTTCAATTCCCACGTCGCTGTCATTTTCAGTAGGGAAAGATCTGGCAATCAAATATCTGGCTCCATCTATTCCAAATAATTCCACCAATTGACCAGGGGAGATAACATTGCCTAATGATTTGGACATTTTTTGTCCATCAATCATATAGAAACTATGAATATAAACCTTCTTTGGTAATTGATCTACTGTAAACCCGGCCGATAACAACATTGCTTGCCAAATTACTGTATGAAACCACAAAATTTCTTTACCAATCAAATGCACATTTGCTGGCCAAAAATCTTTTTTACCCTCAACAAATTGAGTGGCCGAATAATAATTAATTAAAGCATCAAACCACACATACACTGTTTGTTTGGTATCCCAAGGCACACTAATCCCCCATTCTACATTTTCTCGAGACAATGAAATATCTCTCACCCCAGCTTTTAATTTAGCCAAAATTTCCGATCTTTTACCTTCAGGAAAAATATAATTAGTTTCATCATTTTCAATTAATTCAATTAATTTTGGCACATATTTACTTAGTCGGAAAAACCAATTTTCTTCAGATTTCTTCACCGTTTTTTCTGGTGGATGAAGTGGACAATGACCATCAACCATTTCGGTTTCCGTTAAAAACTTTTCACAACCAATACAATACCAACCTTCATACTTATCTTTATAAGCATCGCCGTTATCGTAAATTTTTTGTAGCAAATCAGCTACCACTTTTTCATGATTTGGATTAGTTGTTCGGATAAAAAAATCAAAACCAACATTCAAATTTTTCCACGCTTCTTCAAAACGGGGAGAAATTTTGTCGCAATAATCAATTGGTTTTAGGTTTTCTTTTGCTGCTGATTCCGCCACTTTTTGACCATGTTCATCAGTTCCCGTCAAAAAAAAGACTTCTTCGCCCAAAACCTTATGTGTTCTGGCTACAATATCTGCCGCTATAGTTGTACAAGTATGACCAATATGGGGGATATCATTAATGTAATAAATTGGGGTAGTAATAAAAAATTTTTTCATACTATTATTATACTTTATAAGTTGTCAGTTTAAGCCTGTTTATCAGTAATTATTCTAATACCAATATAAAAAGGCTTGTTCCCCTCGTGTCAAAGAGGGGAAAGTTGGCTTTGCCAACAAGAGGAGATTTTATCTCCAACAAAAAAGAGTATCTTTCGATACTCTTTTATATGCCACATTATTTGGACAAATTCCAAACTTTGTGGCTATTACATTTTTTTAGCAGATTTTGATTTAGTTGCTTTCTTTACTTTAGCTTTGGCAGTTGTTTTTTTAACCACAGCTTTAGTAGCAGTTGCTCCGGTCTTTAATTTCTTGGCGTAATTAGCCTTAAGTCTGGAAGTTTTATTTTTATGAAAAATTCCTTTCTTGACAGCTTTATCCAAAATAGAATGGACTTCTTTTAAGGAATCACTGGTTGGTTTAACCAAGAATTTTTTGACGGTTAATTTTAGTTTTGTTTTAAACAAAACATTATCCCTGTTATTTTTCAAGGACTTTCTTAAAGATTTTTTTGCAGATAAACTTATTGGCATGACAGATATTCTATCCTATATACCAATCTTTTACAAGAATTTATAATACACATATGAAGTTGTCCCAACGTATTAGTCTTTTAAGTCAAAAAAAACAAAATAGTATTTTATCCGCTTCTCTTGTTTTAGCTATTACTTTCGGTCTATCAGCTATTTTAGGTTTTCTCCGAAGTCGGTTCCTTTATGCAGCATTTTTTAAATGTTGCGTTGCCGACCTCGATGCTTATAATGCTGCTTTTAGAATTCCCGATTTAATTTTTAAATTATTAGTTACCGGTGCTCTTTCCGCCTCGTTTATCCCTGTTTTCTCCAGTGCTCTTCATAAAGATAAAGAAAATGCTTACAAAATTGCTTCCAATGTCATTAATATTCTTATCTTAATTTTTTGTGTTGCTGTTTTTATTGCTCTTATATTTACTAAACCTCTAAATTCTCTTATTGCCGCTGGTTTCACTGAAAGTCAAATTAATCTTATGGTTGAGTTGACTAGAATTTTACTTTTAGCCCAAATATTTTTTCTTATTAGTAACTTTTTAACCGCCATTCTTCAAGTTAATCAAATTTTTATTCTTCCCGCTATTTCCCCTATTATTTACAACGTTTTTATTATCTTAAGTATTTTCACCTTAGCTCCAATTTTTGGTATTCACGGTGTTGTTTATGGCACTGTTATTGGTGCTTTTTTTCACATGGCTATTCAGATACCAGCAGTTTATCGCCAAGGCTTTAAATACGCTCCTATTTTAAACTTTAAAGTCCCAGAAGTTAAGGAAGTTTTTCGTCTTATGGTCCCTCGAAGTTTATCCCTAGGGTTAGGAGAAATTGAAAACACTGTCACTTTATTTTTTGCTAGTTCATTATCTGCCGGATCTATTTCGTTACTTAATTTAGCTTTACAGTTAATGTACCTTCCTAGTCGTATTTTTGGCACTACTGTTGGTCAGGCCTCATTGCCTATGTTATCCAAAAATATCGCCAGAAATGAATTAGATAGTTTTCGTCAAACTGTTAATAAAATTCTTCTTCAAAGTTTATTTATTGCTTTACCAGTATCGGTTCTTATTTTAGTTCAGAGATTAGCTATTGTTCGTTTACTTTTTGGTTCCCATGAATTTCCTTGGTCGGCTACTCTGACGACCGCTAGAATCTTGGCTTTTCTCACTCCGGCCATCGTTTGTCAGGCTATAATTCAGATTTTAATTAGAGCCTTTTATGCCCTTCATAACACCAAAGTTCCATTTAAAGTTTCATTTTGGTCACTCTTTATCAATGTTTCTAGTAGTTTCCTTTTAGTTAATTACACTAATCTCGAAGTTGTTGGTTTAGCTATTAGTTCTAGTCTAGGCAACATTGCTCAGCTAGTCGGACTTTTTTACTTTTTTATTAAAATTGTTGATGGCTTTGATTGGACTAAAACTCTCAAAAAAGTCAATAAAATTCTTTTCGCCTCCCTAATTATGGGTATTTCTACTTGGCTAAGTCTTAAATTTCTTGATCTTTTTGTTTTAGATACTACCAGAGTCCTCCCTTTAATTATCGTTTTTTCTATCTCCAGTTTGTTTGGTGTTATTGCTTATCTCTTTTCTGCTCACCAACTTCATATTGAAGAACTTTTGGATTATCAAAAATTTTTAAACAAATTCTTTGATAAGTTTAAAAAACCTCAAACAAAGAATCAAACCAATTAAACTTATTTTGTGAGTATTTAAATTCCCAAAATAGTCATATATACTGAATATATGGCTAACAAAAAAGAGCTATCTCTTTTGCCGGATTCATCTAATCCTAATTCATTCAACGCTAGGCTAATTAAATGGTTAACTACTGTCGGTCGTTGGGTAATGACATTAACAGAACTAATCGTTATTTCTGCTTTTCTTTCTCGTTTTTGGCTTGACAGAAAAAATTCTGATTTGTCCGATGTTATCCGTCAAAAGCAAGCAATTTTAGAAAGTACTCAAGAATTTGAGTCTGAATTTTTATCACTTCAAAAAAGACTTACCTTCATTAAAAATTCCTACAGTCAAAATCCAAATTACACCACCAAAATCAACTCACTTATTCAAAGCACTCCTCAAGATTTAATCTACCAATCACTCAATCTTTCACCAGATCCAACGTCTCAAAAGACTAACGCCTCTGCCACAGTTATTGCTTTTACTGAAGATTCTGTCATTAAATTTATTTCTAACCTCATGTCTAATTCAGATATTGAAACGGTAAAAATTGGTCAAATAGAGAAAAAAGCCAAAGAGAATAACTATACCATTACATTTTCGGTAGTTTTTAAAGATTCGACTAAAAATATATGATCGAACAAACCAGTTGGTTTCAACTTCAGCCACTTTATCGCTACGTCCGTCAACAATCTGAAAATCGTCAATTTTTAAAATATCTAGAAATAGGAGCGACTTTTTTACTTATCGCCATTTTTCTCTTTTTTGCTATCATGCCCACTGCTTCAGCCATATCTTCTTTGCTTGGTGATATCAAATCCAAAGAAACTTTATCATCCTCCATGTCAACTAAAATTGCTAATATTATGGCCGCTCAAGATTCTTTTTCACAAATTCAAGCGAATTATTCCGTTATAGAATCAAGCTATCCTACCAACCCTCATTTCTCCAAAGCAGCTTCAACTTTTTCTTATGTTTCCAAAGAATCTTCTGTTCCAATTAGTCAGATGAAATTTCAACTTACTGACAACAATCAAAATAGTTTCGGTGTAAGTATTAGTAGTATTGGATCTTATAGCTCAATTATTGATTCTATTGAAAAAACCTCAAATGCCAGAAGACTTATGAATATTAAGTCAATTCAAATTAGTAGACCTGAAAAAGATAATAATTTAACCTCAAACCAATTAAATTTAAATATTTCTGTCGACATGTATTACCTTTCAGGTAGCCAAAATGATCAAAAATAAATTATCTCTCTATTTTATCTTTATTTCTGTTTTTACTACCCTAGCTATTTTTGTTTCAATTGTCCAAAAGAGTTATTCAAACATAATTGGTCCATCCCAAAAAATTGATACCAGTAAACTTCTCAATAAAATTAATCCAAATTTAGATACTAGTATTATTCAAGACATCGAAAAAAGACCGGAGTCTCTCGATAATGGAGAAATTAATTTCACTCCTGAAAATGAGACAAGCAAAGAATCTTCTTCATCATCACAAATTAACCCAGAGGTTAAAGAATAACCTTTTATGAAAAAAGAAAAAGGTTTTCCAACTATTATTGGATTAGCTCTGTTGCTAATTACTACTTTTTTCGGTGTTCGTTTAAGTCAAAACACCACCACTACTTCTAGTAAAGCTAGTGGGGATTGTCAGCCTGTTAACCCTCAAGTAACTAATATTACTTATAATTCTGCCTCTATTTCTTTCACTACTTCAGCCGAATGTTCGGCCACAGTCAATGTTAACAATCAAATTGTAAATGACACTAAGGATAACAAAACTGTCCACTACTTTGAAATTAATAATCTTGAAAATTCTAAAGTTTATCAGTTCACTATCATTAGTAACGGTAATAGTTATTCTCCAGATGAATACACTTTTAAGACAGCTAAAAAACCAGACAAAAACATTCCTAATTCCAATTTAGCTTGGGGCAAGGTTCTCAAACCGGACAAATCAGCTGCTTCAGAAGCTATTGTTTATTTAAATATTCCAGGAGCCTCACCTCTGTCTGCCCTAGTTACTTCATCAGGCAATTGGAATATTCCTTTATCTACTAGTTTTAATGATTCTCTCAATGATTGGTTTTCTCCTTCAAATAATGTTGAAGAAAATTTATTCGCTATTTCTCCTGGATATAATCAAACACAAATCGTCAATAATACTTCACTAAATAATCCTGTTCCAGATATTATTCTTGGAGAAAATGTTTTTACTCCACCAGTCGTTACTCCTCAAACTTCCACCGAAAATAATTTAATTAATGGCAATTATGATTTAACCACCCAAACTAATCTAGATATTTCTAATCCCAAAACAGGAGAAGAACTTTCCACTAAACGTCCAGATTTCTTTGGTACCGCCAAACCAGGTAGTAATTTAAAAATCGAGGTCCATTCTTCAACTGCTATCAATGGCACAGCTAGTGTTAATGATGATGGTAGTTGGAATTGGTCTCCAACACAAGATCTTGCTCCAGGTGAACATACCATCACTGTTACCGATAATAATAATAATGTTATTACTCGTAAATTTACTGTTCTTGCAGCTGAATCTAGCACTTCATTTACCGCTTCATCTTCAGCTAATGTTATTACACCAACATCCACCCCTACTCCTAGCAAGTCTATTACCCCTACCCCAACAGTTAAGCCTACTACCGCTCCTACTTCAACCCCAATTCCAGTAGTTAAACCCAGTACTTCTTCTGGTGTTCCTCGAACCGGAGATAATTTACCTACAGTTATGCTCTTATCATTTGCCTTTGTCTCTTTAACTTTTGCCGTTCTTTATTACAAAAAAGCCTAATTCTTGGTAAGATAAGGTATGAGGAAAAGCCAAATAAAATTTTCGGCTATTTTTGAAGCCATCAGACCTGTTCAGTGGATTAAAAATTTAAATCTTTTTGCCGCTGCAGTTTTAAATGGTCAACTTTTTAATGGCCCAATTTTTTTAAAAAGCCTATGGGCTTTTATTACTTTTTGTCTTTTATCTTCATCTTCATACTTAATTAATGATGTTGTCGATGCTGAAAAAGATAAACTTCATCCAGTCAAAAAAAATCGTCCTATTGCTAGAGGCGATCTCAATAGAAAGACCGCCATTAAAATTGCTATTGCCCTTTTAATTTTAGGATTAATAATTTCTAAAGTTGTTGGCCCAGGTTTTTTTGTTATTTCTTTAGTTTTCATTATTCTTCAATATCTCTATTCCTTTGCTCTCAAAAAGAAAGCCGTTGTTGATATTATTGGTATTGCCTTTTTCTTTATCATTCGGGCCTATGCTGGCGAATTAGCTACTGGTTATCACTTGCCAATTTGGATTATGTTGTCTGTTATTTTCTTATCTCTATTTTTAGCTAGCGGTAAACGCCGTACTGAATTAGCTAATACTGGAACTAAAACCAGAAGTTCTTTAGCTGGTTACGATAAAACTTTACTCGATTTTTACACCACCATGTTTGCTGTTTGTACTTTAATTGCCTATGCTATGTTTACTTTTTTTGAAGAACCAATTATTTTTAATGGTCTAATTCATAATTTTCTCTTAGATAATTTTCCCAAAGCTTTAGGTAGAAAATGGTACATGATTACCTTATTGCCAGTTATTTTTGGCCTGATGCGTTATGGTCAAATAATTTTTGAAATGGAAGAAGGGGAAAGGCCAGAAAAGGTGATTGCTACTGATATTCCCCTTTTGCTAATAATTCTTCTTTGGGGTTTGATGATGATCACTATCATCTATGTCATTTAATAAAAGGAAACTAATTTTCCTAATTCTTTTTATTTTTCTGATTTTTAGTCGGTTTTTTCGACTCAATTGGAGTAGCGACTTTTCCTTTCACCCAGATGAAAATAATATGGCTCTGTCTGTTTTGCAAATGGGCCAAAATAATTTTAACCCTAACTTTTTTGCTTACGGCCAGTTTCCACTTTATTTAACCTTCTTTACTACTCCCAAACATGACCTAACTACTATTACTCTCACCCTTAGATTTTGGTCAGCATTTTTTTCTGTTTTATCAGTAATTATTTTTTATTTTGTTGGCAAAAAAATTTTTTCTTCATCAACAGATTCAATCATTTTTTGTCTTTTTTTAATTTTCACTCCCGGTCTTATTCAAACATCTCATTTTGGTACTACTGAATCAATTCTCATTTTTGTTTTTTCTCTTAACCTTTTATTTTCATTTTTAATTTACGATCATCCTCAAAAAAAGCTCTATTTATTTTTATCAGGACTTATTTCTGGTATTGGTTTGGCCAGTAAAATTTCTGCTCTTATTTTAACTATTCCCATTTTCTTAAGTCTCTTTTTTCTTTTTATCAAACATCATTCTTTTAAGAAAATTTTTTTTCAAACTTTATTTTTTCTCTCATTAACAATTTCTATTTGTATTTTATTTTCACCATTTAATCTAATTAAATCGGCTGATTTTATTTCATCAATGAGGTATGAAGTTGGCGTTGCTAATGGTTCTACCCCAGTTTTTTATACTCGCCAATTTATTAATTCAATTCCTTATTTATTTCAGTTAAAAAATATTTTTCCTTACACTAACGGTATTTTTATTTTTATCTTTGGTTTTATTGGTCTAGGAATTTTAATTTATCAATATTTCCAAAAAACCAAAATTAATCCATATTTACTAATCACTTTATCTTCCTCTCTTATCTATTTTATTTATCAAGGACAACTTTTTACTAAATGGACTCGTTTTATGTCTCCTATTTTTTTTATTCCACCACTCCTTTGTCTTTTCTTTATTCGCCATTTTCAAAATAAGTTAATCAAAAATATAATAATTATATTAGCCATACTTCCGGGAATTTATTTTATGAAAACTTATTTTTTGGTCGATACTCGAATTCAAGCTACAGAGTGGATTAACCAAAACATTCCAGAAAATAAAACAGTTCTTTCTGAATCAGGCAATGTTGTTAATTTACCTCTCTATAATTCCAAAATTAATGTCACTAATTTCGATTTTTACACTTTAGATGAAAACCAAAATTATAATGAAAACTTAAATCAACAAATTCAAAAAAGCGATTATATTTTTGTTCCCTCTCGTCGTGTTTTTGCCAATCAAAACAATTCTAAATTTCCTTATTCACAAAATTATTATCAAAATCTTTTTTCAGAAAATCTTAATTTTAAACAAATTAAAGTTTTTTCTAATTCCAATAGTCTTCTTTTAAATTCAGAAAAAGCTGAAGAAACTTGGTCGGTGTTTGATAACCCTGTTGTTAGAATTTATCAGCGTCAATGAAATTAATTTCAAAAAATAATTTTAGTTTTAAAACTAAATTCCTCTTATGGGCCATTCTTTTTTTTGGATTTAGTTTAAGATTGGTTGGTATTAATTGGGACCAAGGTCAACATCTTCATCCTGACGAAAGGTTTATGACCATGGTAGCTTCAACCATCAGCTTGCCCCAGAATATAGGGGATTATTTCAACACTTCTACTTCAAAATTTAACCCAGAAAATAATGGTTTTACCTTTTATGCTTATGGTACTTTCCCTCTTTTAATTACAAAAGTTTTAGGTCAAATTTTTAATCTCAATTCTTATGATCAAATATTTTTGATTGGTCGATTTCTTTCCGCCGTTTTTGATACTTTAACTATTTTTTTAATTTTTCTAATTTCTTACAAAATTTTTAAAAATACCAAAATTAGTCTGATTACCGCCTTTCTTTATTCTATTTGTATTTTTCCCATTCAACAATCACATTTTTTCACCGTCGATTCCATTACTGTTTGTCTTTTTACTTTATCTTTATTTTTCGTTATTTCTCAAAAAAATTCCTTAGCCGGATTATTTTTTGGTCTTACCTTAGCCAGCAAAACTTCAATTATTATTGTTCTCCCATTTATTTTTATTTATCTGTTTTTTCACAATAAAAATTTTCTTCAAAACTTTTTTAAATGCTTTTGGTTTGGTCTCTTTCTTTGTCTTTCTTTTAGAATTTTTCAACCCTATGCTTTTACTGGTTTAATCAATATTTCGCCCAAATTTGTTACCAGTATTAACGAAGCTCATCAAATGATTACTGGAGAAATTGATTACCCGCCAAATATTCAATGGACCCATACTTTGCCAATTATTCATCCCTTAATTAATTTATTTTTTGTTGGAGTTGGTCCATTAACTTTAATTCTAATCATTCTTGGTTTAGCTAAATTTTTAACTACCAAGAAAAATTTTAAAAATTACGATTGTTTATTTCTTTTAATTATTACTCTTACTATTTTTGGTTATCACTCGATTCTTTTAGCTAAGTATATGAGGTATTTTTATCCTGTTTATCCGTTATTAATTATTTTTACTGGTTTTATAGTTAATCAAATTAATCCTACCAAAATTAAAATTATTCTTTCGTTAAATATTCTTATTACTCTAGCTTTTATTAATATTTATCTCTTCCCTCACAGTCGTTACTTTGCTTCGGAATGGATCTGTCAAAATATTTCTTCTAATTCAATTTTATCCTCAGAATTTTGGGATGATTCTTTACCTATTAACTCTCCCTCATGTACCAATTATTACCAACACCAAGAATTATCACTTTACGACACTGAATCAAATCAAAAATGGCAAACCATTAATCAAAAATTAAACCACACTGACTATATAATTCTTTCCTCCAATCGTCTCTGGCGATCAATTCCTAATGATAGCCAAAGATATCCTATTACTGCTTCTTTTTACCAAAATCTTTTTGATAATCAAACTAACTTTAAACTAACCAAAAAATTCTACTCATATCCGGGATTTTATTTACCTTTTTTAAACAAATGCTTTCTTATTGGCCAATCAGATTATCCTTATAAAAATTATAAAAATATTTTTTTTGAAGTTGATACTACTTGTCCTCACCCAGGGATTTATTTTCGTGACGACCAAACCGAAGAATCTTTTACTGTTTATGATCATCCTCAGGTTTTAATTTTTCAAAAAACCACCAAATAGCCTTTTATGTATTATCATTAATCATTCTCATGCTTAAACTTATAAAAGATAATAAATTTCTTTTTTGGCAACCCCAAACTGATTGGTTTAAAGTTATTTCTCAAAAAAAACACGGAAATTTATTTTTAGTTTTTTTTAATTATTTCCTCTGGGTTTTTCTTTTTTACGTCTCCTATAAACTAATTAAACAAAACACTAACCTTTTTTGGCAATTATTTTTTGCCACCATTCTCAGTGAAATCATCGAAAAATTTCTCAAAAAACAAGTTCTTTGGCGTCGACCGATTCATTTACGGGATAATTGTGTTCCCAATGGCATGATTCAGTCCTGTTATAAACATGGCAGTTTCCCTTCAGGTCATTCTATAAAAATTGCTTTCTTCTTTGTTTTTATCCTTCAAAATTATGGAAGCTTTCCTATATTACCTTATTCGTTAGTAACTCTATTTTTAGCCTTTTCTCGAGTTATTTTAGGCCTTCATTATCCTATCGATCTCTTGGGTGGTTTTATTATCGGTGGTATATTAGGTATGTCGATTGGACAAATTAATTTTCCAATATTTTTAATTGAATTTATCCGCCCGATTTTCAACTTTATATTTCTAATCAAAAATTAAAAAAAATAACTTCTCCCCTTAATCAAGGGGAGATACGGCGAAAGCCGAGAGGGGTTTATGCTAAATGATTTAATCTCTATTTTTATTTGGTGGCTATCAATATTTGGTTTAAGTCTCTTATCTTTACCTATTGTTTTTCATTTTTTTTCTAAATTTTGGGACAAAGGCTACATTTTTGCTAAAACTATTTCATTAATTTTAATCACTTACTTTACCCTTATTTTAGGAGTTTTCAAAATATTACCTTTTAGTTATTTAGGCTTATCCGCCTTAATTACTATATTTTTGGCTCTTGATGGTATTTTTTTGATTCGTCATCATCATTATCTCGATTTCTTTGCCATCATCAAAAAAAACTTTTCTATTTTTCTGGCTGAAGAATTAGCTTTTCTTCTTATTCTTACAATTTGGTCTTTTATTCGTGGTTTCGCTCCAGATATCGAAGGTCTTGAAAAATATATGGATTGGGGATTTGTTAATACGGCTCTCCGATCTCAATTTTGGCCACCTATCGACATGTGGTTTTCTGGTAAAGTTATTAATTATTATTACTTCGGTCATCTAATTTTTGCCCTAATCACCAAAATCTCTGGAGTTGTTTCTTCTGTTGGTTACAATCTTTCTATCGCCACTGTCTGTTCTCTCACTTTCACTAGTGCCTTTTCTCTTGTCTCAAATGTGACAATGCCCCACCCTGTCAAGGGAGGGGTTAGGGGAGGGTTTGGTCTTAAAAAAGTAATTACTGCCGGTATTATTTCAGCTCTTCTTTTAACTTTTGGTGGCAATCTTCATTCTGTTTTTAAAATCGCTAAACTAAACTACACTCAAAACAGTAATCATTTTGTCTTTACTCAATCAGCCTGGACCAAAGCCCTTTCGTCTTATTGGTACCCGGATGCTACCCGCTTTATTGGTCATGACCCCGACACTAATGACAAAACTATTCATGAATTTCCCATCTACAGTTTTGTTGTCTCTGACCTCCACGGTCATATGAATGACATTTTTATTGTTCTGTTTTTCTTAGCCTTTTTATTTGCTGCCTACAAAACCAAAAATATTTCTCGCAATCTTATTGCCGCGATTTCTGGACTTATTTTGTCTATTTGTTATATGACTAATGCCTGGGATTTTGCTGTTTATGGTTTAGTTTTAGCCATTTTTACTTTTTTAATTAATTTTCAAGACAATGGTCCAAAAAGTTTACTAAAAACAGTTCTTAATGGATTATTAGTCATCGTTTTTTGGTACATTTTTTCCTATCCGTTTTCCCTAAAATTTATCCCTATGATGGAGGGTATAAAAATTTCTGATGGCCACAGTCCTTTTTATCAACTTTTTGTCCTTTATGGAGGATTTTGGATTATCTGTTTCCCATTTTTATTTTATTTAATTTACAAATTGATTAAAAATTCAAAATTAAAAATTAAAAATTCATTTACCATCTCAGATATTTTTATCGCCACTCTGATCATTACTGCTACTATTTTGGTTATTATCCCTGAACTTGTTTATATCAAGGATATTTATATTTACGAACACCGCCGAGCCAATACTATGTTCAAGCTTGTCTATCAGGCCTTCATGCTTTACTCATTAGCTGGTGGCTATATTTTAGTTAATGCCTCAACTTTATTTAAACCAGTTTTCAAAAATTTTTATAAAATTCTTTTTGCCCTAATTTTTGTCATACATTTAATTTATCCCTATTTTGCCATTAAATCATACTACGATGATCTTAAAAATTATAAAGGTCTTGATGGTCTAAAATATTTAGAAACTCTTTATCCGGATAACTACCAAGCCATTCTTTGGATTAATAAAAATATTTCTGGTCAACCAGTTATGCTTGAAGCGCCAGGGGATAGTTATACTACTTTTGACCAGGTGTCTTCCGCTACTGGTTTACCTACTGTTCAGGGTTGGATTGTTCACGAATGGTTGTGGCGTGGTGGTTATGATGCTCCTGCTGCTCGCCAAAAAGATGTTAATACCATTTACGAATCGACTAACCTATCAGAAATTAAATCATTACTCGATAAATATAAAGTTCAATATATTTTTATCGGTGCCAAAGAATCCGAAAAATATGAAAAACTCGATCCGAAAAAATTTGAAAAACTTGGCGCCAAAATTATTTTTCAGTCTGGTCAAACGGCTATTTACCAACTATAGTAGATTTACATGTCGGATATTTTAGAAGGCCTTAATCCTCAACAACAAGAAGCAGTTACTCATACTGGTTCCCCTCTTTTGCTTTTGGCTGGGGCTGGTTCGGGTAAAACTCGCGTCCTAACTCATCGAGCCGCTTATTTTATTGCCCAAAAATTAGCTACACCCGATCAAATTCTCCTTTTGACTTTTACCAACAAAGCCGCTGAAGAGATGAAACAGCGCATGGATAAACTTCTTGGTCCCAAAAAAGGTGATAAAAAAATTTTTGCTGGTACATTTCATGCTTTTTGTTGTAAAGTTTTACGTCAAGACGGTCATCAGCTAGGTATTGATCCTAAGTTTGTGATTTACGATACCAACGACCAAGAAGATTTAATTAAAATGTCTCTTATTGATCTCAATTTAAACCCCAAAGAATTTAAGCCAGCTAGCATTATGTATTTTATCGAAGCCGCCAAAAATTCTTTTCAAACACCCAAAGATATGATTGCTCAATCACATGGATTTTGGCAGGAATATGCTGCCAAAGTCTATCAAGTCTATCAAAAAAAGATGACCGAGTATCAGGCTTTAGATTTTAACGATTTACTTTTTAAAACCGTTCAACTTTTTATTGAGCATCCACAAGTCCTCGAAAAATATCAGGATATTTATCGCTACATTTTAGTTGACGAATATCAGGATACTAACCAAATTCAATATTTATTAACTAAATTGTTAGCTCAAAAATATCGTCAAATTACTGCTGTTGGCGATGCTTCTCAGGCTATTTACGGTTGGCGTGGTGCTGACTTTAAAAACTTAATGAATTTAGTCGCTGATTTTAAAGACACCAAAATTATCAATTTGGAACAAAACTACCGCTCCACTCAAACTATTCTTGATGCCGCCAATGCCGTCATTTGCAAAAATACGTCTCACCCAGTTCTAAAATTATTTACCAATAAAAAATCAGAAGATAAAATAAAAATTTTTGAAGCCAATTCTGAAATTGCCGAAGCCGAATTTATTGCTCAAAAAATTAAATTCATTCAAGACAATCAAAAAATCCCTCTCCGAAATATCGCCGTCCTTTACCGAATGAACGCTCAATCTCGTGTTTTAGAAGAAGGTTTTTTGAAATATAGTATTCCTTATGTTCTTATCGGTGGCACTAAGTTTTATGAACGCGCCGAAGTTAAAGACATTTTATCTATGATTCGTTTTGCCGATAACCCCAAAGATAAAGTTTCTTCCGACAGATTAGGTAAAGTTTTTGGTAAACGCCGTTTAGCCGTTTTTATGGAACATCTCAATAATATTGATGTTACTAAAATGTCGTCTTTAGATGTTATGGAATCTTTAATTGTTAATTCTGGTTATCTTGACCGTTACGATCC
>CAYRYK010000005.1:0-3149 GCA_964428535.1 uncultured Gammaproteobacteria bacterium
GGTGGTCGTTTTGCTACTTCTGATTTAAATGATTTATATCGTCGTTTAATCAATCGTAATAATCGTCTCAAAAAGTTACTCAAGCTCGGTGCTCCAGAAATCATTTTGCGCAACGAAAAACGTATGTTGCAAGAATCTGTTGACATCCTTATCGATGCTCAAAAGAGTTCCAAGAATAAACGTAAGAGTACTAAACGAGTTCCTCGATCACTTTCTGATCTTTTAAGAGGTAAAAAAGGTCGTTTCCGCCGCAATTTGCTCGGTAAACGTGTCGATTATTCCGGTCGTTCAGTTATCGTTGTCGGTCCAGAATTAAAACTCGATCAAGTTGGTTTACCAAAAGAAATCGCTCTTGAAATGTTCCGACCGTTTGTTCTTCGTGAACTCATGGCTACTGGAATTGCTCCAAATATTAAGAGTGCTAAAAATTTAATCGATCATCGAGTCACTGAGGTTTACGATATTTTGGAAAAAGTTACTGCTGACAAATATGTCTTGCTTAACCGTGCTCCAACTCTTCACAAACTCTCAATTCAGGCTTTCAAACCAGTTTTGGTTGATGGATTAGCTATTCGTTTACATCCATGTGTCTGTAAAGGTTTCAACGCCGATTTCGATGGAGATCAAATGGGTGTCCATTTACCACTTTCTGAAGCCTCTCAAAAAGAAGCTAAGAAATTAATGTTGCCATCCCGCAACTTACTTAAACCGGCTGATAGCAGTCCTATTTCTATCCCTTCTCAAGGTATGGCTGTAGGTTGTTATTACATTACCTCTGTCAGATCTCAAGATCTTGAAAGAGAAAAACAAGAAAGCCTTGAAGGTTTAACTATTTTTGCTGACAAAAATGAAGTTGAATTAGCCTATCAATCCAAGAAAATTGAACTTCGTGAACTCATTGCTGTCCGAATTGATGGTCAAATTATCAAAACCACTTTTGGTCGAATTTGGTTTAATAAAATTCTTCCTAAGGAATTCGGTTATGTTAATGACCCAATGGCTGGTTCCAAAGCACTTAATGATTTAGTTGTTAAATCATTAGATATTGCTGGCCGTCTTAAGACTGTTAAATTAATTGACTCACTTAAAGACATTGGTTTCAAAGGTTTCACTCTTTCAGGTATTTCTTTAGCTATGGAAGATTGTGGTTATTTACCAGAAAAAGATCAAATCATTACTGGTGCTAACAAACAAGTTGCTGATATCGAAGACAACTACAAAATGGGTCTTATCAGTAACGATGAGAAAAAACGTCTCAGTCAAAATGTTTGGTTGGAAAAAACCGAAGAAATCGCTGAAAAAACTTGGGCTACTCTCGATATTGATTCTCCAATTCGTATCGTTTCTAACGCCGGTATCAAGCGTGCTTCTAAAGATCAAATCAAACAGCTCTCTGGTATGCGCGGACTTATGGTTGACCCTACTGGTAAAATCGTTCAACTTCCTACCAAATCTAACTTCCGTGAAGGTTTGTCAGTTTTTGAATACGTTACTGGTGCTCGCGGAACCCGCAAAGGTTTAGCTGATACCGCTCTTAAAACCGCTGACGCTGGTTACTTAACCCGACGTTTGGTTGATGCGGCTCACACTTCAATTATCCGTTTAGATGACTGTGGTACTGATAAATTTATTACCATTGAAGCTAATGATAAAGGTCGTGAACGCTATTTCTTACGCCGTATTCTTGGTCGTTATTTAGCTAATGATATTTTGGATCCAAAAACCAAAAAAGTTATTTTAGCCAAAGGCGAACTCCTCGACGATGAAAATGTTAAATTAATCGAAAAAGCCGAAGTTCAATCAGTTGATGTTCGTTCTCCATTAACTTGTGCTGCCGAAACTGGTCTTTGCCGTCACTGTTACGGTTGGGATCTTTCCACCAGAAAACCAGTTCAACTTGGTGTTCCAGTTGGTGTTATCGGTGCTCAGTCAGTCGGTGAACCAGGTACTCAGCTTACTCTCCGTACCAAACACACCGGAGGTGTCGTCGGCGTCGACGTTACCCAAGGTTTACCACGTGTTCAAGAACTTTTTGAAATTCGTATGCCGAAACTTCCTTCACCTTTAGCCGAAATTTCGGGTAAAGTTAAAGTTAAGGAAAATATTGATGGTTACGAAATCAAGCTCACTGGTAAAGATGATGATAAAGTTACTAAAACTATTACTTACATCTTGCCTTCAAACGCTAACTTATTAGTGGCTGATGGTGATTTAGTTGCTCAAGGTACTCAACTTTCTTCTGGATCTCTCGATGTTCGAGAAATTATGGAAATCAAAGGTATTGAAGCAGCTCAAAAATATCTCATCAACAGTATCCAAGGTGTCTATGAATCACAGGGTATTACTATCCATGATAAACATCTCGAAGTTATCGTTAAAGAAATGAGCGGTAAAATTAAAATCGAAGATCCTGGTGATACTACTTTCCTTTATGGACAAATCGTTTCTTTAGCTGCCTTCAATGCTGCTAATGCTAAGGCTAAAGAAAAAGATGACAACGCTAAACCAGCCAAAGGTAAAAGAATTCTTTTGGGTCTTATCCAGTCGGCTCTAACAACTGGGTCATGGCTTTCTGCTGCTTCGTTCCAACAGACAACCAGTATTTTGACTGAAGCTTCCCTTATTGCTGAGGTCGATGACTTGATTGGTCTTAAGGAAAATGTTATTATCGGACGTCTTATTCCAGTCAGTAAGAATCAGTCTGCTGAATAAAATTAATAAAAAAATGCCAACATTCAATCAACTTATCAAAAGAGGTCGCAAAGTCAGAGTTAAAAAACTCAAGACTGGTGCTCTTCGAGACAATTTCAATACGATTAATAATCGTTTTGCTAAAACTATTAACCCGGTTAAAAAGGGAGTCGTTACTGTGGTCAAAACCATGACTCCTAAAAAACCTCATTCAGCTTTACGTAAAATCTGTAAAGTTAAATTGAGTAACCGAAATTTAGTTACTGCTTACATTCCTGGTATTGGTCACAATCTTGCTGAACACAGTATCGTTTCTATTCGTGGAGGCCGTGTCCGAGATTTACCAGGTGTCCGTTATCACGTTATTCGTGGTAAATACGATGCCGGTGCTGTTACTGGTCGATTACAATCACGCAGTAAATATGGTGCTAAAAAACCTAGTGCCAAAACCGCTTAAT
>CAYRYK010000005.1:3249-4798 GCA_964428535.1 uncultured Gammaproteobacteria bacterium
CGAAAAGTTGAACCTGATGCTATTTACAATAGCGTTTTGGTCAGCAAAATCATCAATGCTACCATGAAAGATGGTAAGCGTAATGCTGCTGAAAAACAAATCTATCAAGCTCTCGAATTAATCAAAAAAGATTTTCCAAACGAACCGGAAATTGAAGTTTTTGAAAGAGCTATGGAAAATATCAAACCAAAAATTGAAGTTAGACCTCGCCGTATTGGTGGTGCTGTCTATCAAATTCCAACTCCAGTTCGCGGTAACCGTCAAAATGCTTTAGCTATTCGTTGGTTAATTACTGCTTGCCGTGCTCGTAGTAACAAACAATATCACTCTTTTGCTCAAAAAGTCGTCGCTGAATTAAACGATGCCCTCAGTAATAGTGGTGCTGCTGTTGCCAAAAGAATGGAAGTCGAACGTATGGCGGAGGCCAATAAAGCCTTTGCACATCTCAGATGGTAAGCCGGAGTCCCGATCGAAGTATCGGGGCCGAAGTCAACAAAGCTTTCGCTCATTTACGTTGGTAATTTTTACTCAGATTTATTAAACACCCCGAAAAGTTTCGGGGTGTTTTTAGTTCAAACCATATCTTTTTGGTTCTTGCTTTAATTGATATTTTTAGTCATACTAAAATATATATGTCATTCCTCTCCAAGCCTAAAATCGTTATCTGGCCCAAAGATAAATCGGTCGAAGTTTATTTCAATCGTAAAGATAATAATTTTTTTAGCCTTGATCTTAATTTGTGGACCGAAAAACAACCCAAGGATCTTGAAAGTTTTTCTTTCTTTTTACGTCAAAACAAAATCACTTCAGTCTCACTTTTAATTCCTGATGACATCGCGATTACCAAATCATTTGTTTACGATACCAAAATCGAATCTATTGATATCAAAGAAGTCATTGGGTTAGCTTCCGGTTTTATCAATTTCAAAATTGAACCAGATTCTATTAATTACTCTCTCATCCAAACCGACGAAAAAACTATTATCAATGCCGTTATTTACGATAAGTCAAAATTCGATCAGCTAAAAAGCAATCTTACTCAAGTTGGTCTTCAAATCGAATTCTATCAGCCAGTATCGGCTGCTATTTCCAATATTATGTCGACTATTTGTCTTAGTGAATTCTTCCTTATCTATCCGTTAAATGAGCATGAATATACTTTACTTTTATCCAAAAATAATCAAGTTTATTTAACTGCTAATTTCAAAGGTCCTGGTTTAGATATCCAAAAAACAGTTAATTATGCCCAACTTTATTTCAGTAATCCGGTCAAAAAAATCTATTCTCCAGACAATAGGGAAGTTGAAATAATTACTTCCACTGAAGTGGAAAAAACACCCTATAATGAAAGCCAAATTGTTCAAAATTTTCATCTTCCGGCCAATCTACCTATACCAGTAGTTAGCCCTCTAAGTGGTATAATAAAACCATCAACCGATATTAGTTTACTAAAAACGCAAATGACTCCCAAAAAAAATCTTCTTCCAATCATTGCTGTGGCTATCTTTTCTTTTGCCATAGTTTCATTTTTGGTTTATTACTTCATGAC
>CAYRYK010000005.1:4898-21860 GCA_964428535.1 uncultured Gammaproteobacteria bacterium
GCCTATTTTGAATCAGCCTTAGCTGATTATTTCCCTGGTGAATATACTGAAGACCTCAAGACTACCTCTACCTACGATGCTGTCTTTACTATTGGCACTGACCTTAGCAAAGCTTCTTCTACTAGTACTTCTACTACAGTCAAAACTACCGTTACTCCAACCAAAGCTGCCACAGCTACTGCCACTCCTACCAAAAAAGTTACCGCTACTCCAACTTTAGAGGAATAAAAATATTTTAAAATCTAAATCCCTCACTTCGGTGGGGGATTTTTCGTTGCCATGCCGTAGCCTGGGCGAAGGCTGGGTTTAAATTAAAACCCGTCAAATTATGATCGTAAGCGATTGCTCACAAACATTTCTGACGGGTTCTTTTGTTTTTATTATATAAAGTAGCATTATCTGGCCAGATTAATTAGTCCTTTTAGACCATCAATCAGGTCAGACCCTGACGTAATGACAATGTAAATTACCACTACGGTAAAAACCACGATCAGTACTTTACTTGCATTCCAGAAGTTGTCTTGTACGTGTAGTTGACGACCACAAAGTTTTTCCAGATTACTCTGGTCTTCTTTGTCATAGTCGCTTTTCCAACCACCGTTCATAAGATCATCTCCTTTCCTGTCAAAGTGCTAAACGTAGTAAATTTTTTGGTTTATCGCTTACTTTTAGTAAGCTTCCACGAAGCTTTATCGTTTGTAGTTTACGCGTAAGCGATAAACCACCGTATTCTACCACAAAAAATAAAAAATAAATTTTTTCCAAAAAAAATCCCCCAGCCGAACACTTTACTCATTTGCAGACGCATCCGCAAACTTTTGAGTGTTCGACCAAGGGGTCGTGCAGTTACCTGGATTTTTCCACGGCTCTGGTGTAGAGCTTTCTGCCGAGCTCGGCGAGCTCATCTTCCGTCAGTAGAGTCAAAACGGCATCCATCATGGCAGCTTTGCCCGGGGCATCGTAGTTGCCCATGCCGCTCAAAGGTACCATCTTGCATGGCACAAAACCATCTTTGGTTTCCCTTGTCGGCGGAACTTCAGTCGCGCCCACCATACTCCAGACGGCGCCGTCACGGTACTTGACCCGCTGGGAATCCAGCATGTTCGATCCAGAGACGATCCCTTTCGGTACGTCGCCGTATTTCGGGTTGTCAGCCGACGCTCGGATGATCCGATCCTGGGTTTCCTTCGATCCATTGGGATGGGTGATAACCTCAGGCTCGGTCGCAACACAGCCATCCTTGTTGAGCACCACGGATGTCTTGCCGATGCCGTAGTTGATGATCTCTGGCCGATCATAGCCGTCGGTATTCAACTTGATCTCATAGAACTGACCATCAGTCCGGCACACATTAAGCATAGCCACGCCGTCATCACCCCTGGTAATCGTCGCCTGCCAAACCTTCTGTTTTCCGAGTAGAACTCTAATCAAATCTTCCATAAAAACCTTCCTTTCTCTCTGTCTCTACCAATCCTGGTGAGCAGAAATCTAATTAGAAAAATCTAACCAAATTTCCACTCACCAAAAGTAACTACCTTTAAAAGTGCTATCAATTGCTTCGAAATTAGCTTATAATTCCGTCAATTGTTGAAGCATTATACCCTATAATATCAAAAAAGTCAATAATTATAGGTTTCTTTTAAACCTAAACTTGCTATTCGACCTCCTTTTGAAGTAGAATCAGCTATATGAAACTTTTAGTCACCGGCGGTTCAGGTTTTATTGGTTCGAATTTTATCAAACACTGGTTTGCAGCTCATCCCGAAGATTCCATTATCAATCTCGACAAGATGACTTATGCTGCCAATCCACGAAATTTAACCGAATTTGAGGGTAAATCAAACTATCAATTTGTCAAAGGTGATATTTTAGACGAAAAAATTGTTGATGAATTAGTCTCTCAAGTTGATGCTATTGTTCATTTTGCTGCCGAATCTCATGTTGATCGTTCTATCGATGATCCATCACTTTTTGTTCGTACCAATGTTTTAGGCACTTACAATCTTCTGATGGCCGCCAAAAAATATAACAAGCGCTTCCATCACATTTCTACCGACGAAGTTTTTGGTTCTGTTGAAATGGGTTCCGACAAACAATTTAATGAATCTACTCCTTACGATCCTTCTAGCCCTTATTCTGCTTCCAAAGCTTCTTCTGATCACTTAGTTCGTTCTTTTTATAAAACCTTCGGTCTACCGGTAACTATCAGTAACTGTTCCAATAATTATGGTCCATATCAACATCCCGAGAAAATGATTCCTCGTTCTATCACTAATCTTTTGACCGATCAAAAAATCAAAATTTACGGTCAAGGCTTAAATTTCCGTGATTGGTTACACGTCGAAGATCATTGTCGCGCTATTGAATTAATTTTATTAAACGGAAAAATAGGAGAAACTTACTGTATTGGTGGTCTCAAAAAAGGCACATCAAACATGGAGCTTGTCAAACTTATGCTCAAACTTATGGGCAAAGATGAATCTTGTCTAGAATACGTTGCTGACAGGCCAGCTCATGATAATTATGCCGTCAATTGGGATAAAATTAATCGTGAGTTAGGTTGGGAACCAAAATATACTTTTGAAACTGGTCTCCAACAAACTATTGATTGGTACACCGCCAACACTTCTTGGTGGCAAGAAACTAAAGCCGAAGCTGAAGAATTTTACAAAAAATTAAACAGTCTTAAAAAATAATGCCAACTTTTACCAAAACCAAAATTGATGGTCCAGTAATTATCCAACCTTCAGTTTTTTCTGACGATCGGGGTTTCTTTATGGAGACTTATTCCAAAAAGGTCTTTACTGAGAACGGTATTGATATTGAATTTGTTCAAGACAATCACTCAAAATCAACCAAAGGCGTACTTCGTGGTCTTCATTTTCAAAAACCCCCTTTTGCTCAAGACAAATTAGTTCGTTGTACTCGCGGTGAAGTTCTCGACGTTGCTGTTGATATTCGTCCCAACTCTCCAACTTTTGGTCAGTATGAATCTGTCCTTCTTTCTGAAGAAAACAAAACTATATTTTTTATTCCCAAGGGTTTTGCTCACGGGTTTTTAGTTTTAAGTGATATTGCTGAATTCCAATACAAATGCAGTAATTTTTATAACAAAGAATCCGAAGGAGGTCTTTTATATAGTGATCCTCAAATTGCTATTGATTGGACTCTTACCGAAGGCTTAAATTTATCTGACAAAGACAAACTTCACCCAACCCTTTCTCAAGCCAAACAAGATTTATTAAAAATTAATTGGTAATTATTTTTTTTAGTCTCCCTTTCGTCAAAGGGAGAAGCGGCGATAGCCGAGAGGGATTTTTATGAAACAAAAAATTATTGGTACAGGTTTAAGCGGTTTAGTTGGTTCTCGCATTGTCGAGCTTTTGAGCGACAAATACGAATTTATTGATTTTTCTTTAGATACCGGTGTCAATGTGTTAGATAAAGAAAGTTTAACTGCCGCTTTTGCCAAAAATTCCGATGCTGTGGCTGTTTTACATATGGCTGCCTTTACTGACACCAATGGTGCCTGGGAACAAAGAGGGAATAAATCCAGCATTTGTTATCAACTCAACGTTGAAGGTACTCATAATATTCTGGAACTTGCTAAACAATATAACCAATATTTTATTTACATTTCCACCGATTTTGTCTTTGATGGCACCAAAACCACTCCTTACATCGAAATCGACACTCCTAATCCTATTGAATGGTACGGCGAAACTAAATATTTAGGTGAAAAAGTTGTTACTGATTCTGGTTATAATGCTGCCATTGTCCGTATCACTTATCCATATCGAGCTAATTTTGATAAAAAACCCGACATTGTCCATAAAGTTTTGACTAAACTTCAAAATGGCGAAGTTGTCAAAATGTTCTCCGATCAAACCTGTACATACACTTTTATTGATGATATTGCCAATGGTATAGATAAATTTTTCGAAAATAAATACACCGGTATTTATCACTTAGTCGGTTCTTCTTCTCATTCACCTTACGAAATGTCCAAATTAGTTGCCAAAACTTTTGGTTACGACGAAAATTTAGTTCAAGCATCAAGCCTAGAGGAATATATTAAGTCTCAACCCGAAGGTTCTCGCCCTTGGCAAAAATGTTTAATTACTTCCAATCAAAAAGTCAAAGATTTGGGAATCGAAATGAAAACTTTAGAAGAGGGTTTGATGGAAATTAAAAAACAAATACCAAATACTTAATACTAAATACTAGATACTATCTTCCTTGCTTCTCTAACTCCAAAATTTATCCCTCTGTCTTCTGGGTAAATTTTGGCGAAATTCATCCGATATAATTTATCGCTGACTTTATAACTTTTGACTTTATACTTTCTACTCACTATATGTTGTCCCGATTTAAATCGGAACACTGATATATTTTTGGCTTTAGTTTTATCAAATTCTGGAAAAATCTTTTTTAAATAATCAAACCATTGGTCAACCAACTTCTTTTCCTCCATTTTCAAAAACTCATGATCTTGCGGCACATAAGTCCCTAAGTAATAAACATTTTTATTATTATATTTAGTTTTGCTAATTAAATTTGTGTGCTGAATAAAAGCCACAAAAGGGGATTGAATATCGTTTATATTGTGCCAATAAAACCTACTCAAATTTTGTTCCGAACTAAAGGCAATATTCACTGTTGCCAAATATTCCACTTCTTTATCCGGTCTGGTGTCGATAATCACGTCAAATTCTTTTTCTAAATCTTTTATATCTTTTACTTCACTGTTCAATTTAATTTCTCCGCCATTTTTCTTAATCAATTCTGCCAATCTTTCAACTAATTTTTCAAATCCACCATCAATATAACCCAGCACCTCCTCACCCTTTTCGTTTTTAGAATTTCCCCGAGTATGAATTCTGGCCCACAACCATGCCATCGAAACATCTTTATAATATCTATGGAATTTTCCTTGTAATAATGGTTTCCATACCACTTCATAACCGTTTTTGCCTACTACTTTTTCCATCCAACTAGCCGCCGAAATCGCTTCATATTTTTGCCAATTATTATCCAAACCCAAATATATTGCCACCAAACCCATTCTAATTTTATCTATTAAAGATAATGGCTGAAATTTCAATAAATCCACTGCTCCATTGAATGGATACATTTTATTTTTCCAATAAAGTCCAGTCGAGTTTTTATTCCAAACTATTTTGTCTGATAATCCAATTTCTTCCAATAATTCAATCAAATATTTATCAGTTCTAAAAAAATGATGATACAGTTTTTCTAAATTTTCTCCTTCCATTTTAAAACCGCCAACTAACCCACCCAAAAAATTTTCTTTTTCCAAAATTGTTACCTTGTCTCCTTGCTTTGATAAAAAATATCCGGCACTAAGTCCGCCTAAACCACCTCCGATTATTACTATATTTTTTTTCATAAAATTAAAATGTTGCCCTTTTTAAGGGAAATGTCCCGAAAATTTATTTAGGGACAAAGGGTTTAAGTTATGGTATCATAAATCCATCCGCTGTTGCCTGAGTGCAGCAGCTTTTATTAATAAACTATTAGCTACTAGCTAATTAACTAAATATCTAACCTATGGCTGATCAAATTAAACTTACCAAAAACCGTGACGTTCCTATGGAAAAAGTCCGTAACATTGGTATTATTGCTCATATTGATGGAGGTAAAACCACCACCACCGAACGTATTCTTTTTTATAGTGGAAAAATTCACAAAATTGGTTCTGTCGATGAAGGTACTACTACTACCGACTCCATGATCCAAGAAAAAGAACGCGGTATCACCATTCAATCAGCCTGTATTACTACTTTTTGGAAAGATTATCGCCTTAATATTATTGATACTCCAGGACACGTCGATTTTACCGCTGAAGTAGAACGATCTCTTCGCGTTCTCGACGGCGCTATTATGATTTTTGATGGTAATGCCGGTGTTCAGGCTCAATCCGAAACTGTTTGGCGTCAAGCCGACAAATACGGTGTTCCTCGCATTGCTTTCGTTAACAAAATGGATAAAATCGGTGCTTCTTTCCAAGGCACTCTTGATAGTATCAATGAAAAACTCCACGCTCCAATTTGTCCTGTTGTTATTCCAATTGGTGAAGAACACGATTTTATGGGTGTTATTGACTTAATGAACATGGAAATGATCGTTTACGATAAGGATGAAGAAGGTATGGAATTTACTCGTAAACCTGTTACTGACGAATTCAAAGATAAAGCTCTCAAAGCTCGTGCCGAAATGGTCGAAAAAATTGCTGGTGAAGATGAAGCTTTAATGGAAAAATTCCTTAATGATGAAGAAATTTCTGTTCCAGAGTTAAAAGCTGTCTTACGTAAAGCCACTATCGCTCGTAAATTATTCCCAGTTTACTGTGGTGCTGCTTGGAGAAATAAAGGTATCCATCCAATTCTCGATGGTGTTATGGATTATCTTCCATCACCTCTAGATTTACCTCCAATCGAAGGTTATGACCCAGAGACTAGTGAAGTAATTACCCGTAAGCCACTTCGAACTGAACCACTTTCTGCTCTTCTTTTCAAAGTTCAATCCGATCCCCACGTTGGTACTCTTTCTTATGTTCGTGTCTATTCAGGTACCCTTAAGGCTGGTTCTGAGGTTTACAACACTACCAAACAAAAATCTGAACGTATCGGTCGTTTGCTTTTGATGCATGCCGACAAACGTGAAGGTATCGAAGAGGGTTTTGCTGGAGAAATCGTTGCCTGTATTGGTCTTAAAGAATCTACTACTGGTGACACTCTCTGTGATGCCAACAATATTATTTCTCTTTCTCCAATCCAATTTGCTGAACCAGTTATCTCTCTTTCTATTGAACCAGCTACCGCTGACGATCAAGAAAAAATGGGTGCTGCTTTAAATCGTTTAGCTATCGAAGATCCTACTTTCCGAGTCACTTATAACCAAGAAACTGGTCAAACTATCATTGCTGGTATGGGTGAACTTTATCTCGAAATTATCGTCGATCGTCTCAAACGTGAATTCGGTGTTAATGTTAAAACCGGTGCTCCACAAGTTGCTTATCGTGAAACTATTTCACAAAATGCCGATGGTGAGGGTAAATATATTCATCAATCCGGTGGTCACGGTCAATACGGTCACTGTAAAATTCATGTTGAACCAAAAGAACGCGGTGAAGGTTATGAATTCGTCAACGCTGTCAAAGGCGGTGCTATTCCAGCCAACTTTATTCCTGCTATCGAAAAAGGTGTCAAAGAAACTCTTCAAAAAGGTATCATTGCTGGTTTCCCATGTACCGACATCAAAGTCACTGTGTACGATGGAACCTACCACGAAGTCGATTCGTCCGAAATGGCTTTCAAATTAGCTGGTAATTACGCTATCAAAGATGCTTTTACTGCTGCTAAACCTTTAGTTCTTGAGCCTATTATGAAATTCGAAGTGGCTACTCCATCAGAATTCTTAGGTTCAGTCATCGGAGACCTTTCTTCTCGCCGTGGTCAAATCAACGGTACTGAAGATAGTCACGGGTTTACTACTATTCATGCTTTCGTACCCTTGGAAGCTGTTGGTGGTTACGCTACCGTCATCCGTAGTTTGACTCAAGGCCGAGGTTCATTCTATATGGAACCTTGCCGCTACGATCCAGTTCCTCGTGATATCCAAGAAAAACTTACTACCGCTATGACATCTGGTAGATAAATTAAAATTCTTTAGAATTCAAATACTCCCGATTTTTCGGGAGTATTTTGTTAATAACCTCAATTTAATCATGTAGAGACGCACCGCCGGCACGTCTCTACAAAAATACCCCCGCAACTTGACAAATCGACCATTTTAACCTATAATATACAGGTATTATTAATTCCCATTCCATTTGCTGGAATTGGTTATTGATAATCGTACTTTCAAAAGCTGGGTTTATCTCCGGTGGACGGAAATTTGGTGTCAATTAAAGATGACGCCAGTTTTCCGTTCATCTGGGATGAATGAGAATGGTTAAGAGGTGTAGTTTATGAAACAAATGCTGTTTCTAGTCACAGTCCAGGTCAATAAAGACGGAAGCAATCCGACGTCAGCAACTGATATCGGTGATCTTCTAAAGAACAAAGGACTGCAGGTTGCCGAAGTGTCGGATTGCGCTGATTACTCAGAAGTTGAGCTGCGCTCATTTTCCAAGGTCAGCGACATCTATTCCACGCAGATAAAAACCACTCTGACCCAGGACCCCAGTGGTTCCTGGTCAAAGCTGGAATCAACATCGTCAGTCCTTTACGCCAAGGGTAAGTAGTTCCCTCACTGCGCCAAAAGGCGACGATTTGCACTGGATCGAAGCACATCGTCCTTCTCGTCGCCTTTTCCGGGCGCACACCCAGTATATGCCGGCAATAAGCCAAACAAAGTCGAGGCACACCTAGTGTGTTTCTTCTGAGTTAACTTATTTGCCGGCATTTCTTTTGTCAAAAATTCTTGACTTTTCAAAAATTTTCCCTTATAACTCAGCATAAATTAAAACTTTAAAGCAAAGTTTCTTAATTTGTACATTCACAAAAGACTCTTTTGTTGATGAATAAAAAATTGATTTTACACAAAATAAGATTAGTTTTTTGTTCATCAACAAGATGAATAAAAGAAAGGGGAATACTCATGTACGAGTTTAATTACCCAGACACATCCCACCTGGCACGTCACCCCATCTACAAGAATCTCGACGACGCAATTAAGCATGCTGAAAGAATAATGCAAGAGCGTTACCCCAGACTTTTTGAGTTTGGTGGCCTTCGTGTTGCCTATCAGGAGTCGTTAGAGTACCGGGAATGCGAAGACAAATCTCGACATATCAGTCGAAGTGATACCCTTGTCGGTTTTGGTTTCCACCCCGAGAGAAAGATTGCCATTTTCCTTTTCGTCACTAAGAAAGATACCAAGGATGGTATCAATCTCGAGCTTCGTCTTGATACTCTGTTCTATAACGATAAACTCGAGAAACCCAGATGGTGTTTCAACAGCACCAATCCTGATCTCGAGGCAAGCGACGATGGTCCAATTCCGGCCGATCTTCTTCTTTGGTCTGGTGTTAGCCACTTCCCTTGTTGATAAGTAAGTGACTTCCTGGTCAATATGAAAGGACGGTGTAAGCTATGTTGCGGTTTTTCTATGATCCAAGGACTGAACCTTTGGTACAACAAGTCGAATCCAAACATCCCGGTTTTATCGATATACTCTATCTGGTCTTAACCGACAGGAAGATAAATTGCTCTTTAAGGGAGCAATTTATCGATGACATTGCTGTTATTTCTGGGAAAAGTGCACGAGCCTATATCGATGTCACAGAAACGCGCAGCAACGGCAAGAAGAAATGCGTGCGAATTATTCTTTCTCTCAGAGATAACTTTTGGACTTACGGCAAGTGGTCTCAGGCAACAGAAATCCTTGTCTATTCAGGCAGAGAGAAGGTCAATTTCTGACCGATCTAATTCGCCCTCGGCGTAAAACACATACATATTCGGACGTAATGTTCGATTGTATCTGTTTTATGCCGGGGGTTTTCTATTGCCAATTTTCTTGACTTTTAATTTTTATTTTTTATAATCCAAAAATTATTAAAAAATCTTCAGCTGATTTTTTTTAATTCGTCCTTTTAAAATTGGAAATTTTGATGACAGAAATATGCCCTATTTTAGGATATATTCCTGTCATCAATAATGATGAATAGGAGAAAGGGTGCCGTACTAATGAGTCGTACTGTCAGAATTCCTAGCTGTGCCAAGTGTAAAGACAAGGGTAAGTATCAGTTTACTGACCACAATGGATACAGTGGAGAAACTTTTTGCACCTGCAAAAAGGGCACTGCTCTTAGAAACCGCGCCATGCAAAATCCCCACCATTGCCCTATATGTTGTCATCATCATGGCAAAACCATTAGGAGTAGAGTTCTCGATGGTAGATTGGAAGTTATCTACGTAAAATGCCCTCATTTCTGTAGATAATCTTATCCTAATACCAGTCATTCTATTCCAACCACCCCCAGACACTGCCAACCAGCACTAAATTACTGACCGACAAGCTTAGCTTGTTTGTAAAGTGTTAGTGTTGTGTTGGTCAGTATCCGGGGGTTTCTTTTGCCTAAAATTATTGACTTTTAACCTAAAATATCTTATAATATAACAATATTGAAATAATTCATTTGCGTTTTATTTCAATCTCGCACTTTTAAAGCTGGATAAACTTTTTGATGGGTGGAAATTTGGTGTTATTTAAAGATGACACCAGTTTTCCGTTCATCAGGAAGGTGAATAGAATTTTCGATTAGATAGAGGAGGCTGGATTTATGGTTATGGTAAGGCGTTTGTTCTGGTGGTTAGTCGCGGCAATCGTCTACTTTTTTCTTTCTGCAGGAGTGATGTTGTTCGCCGGTACAGTAATTATGCTGGTCTTTGGGTCACTTATGTTCCCTTATATCAACAGTGATACCCGGACATTTACTCTGACATTTCAAATAATCTCCATTATCCTTTGCGGCATTTCGTGCATTGCAGACCCACTAGGGATACGCAAGCGCTAATCGCAGTGCAACTCTATTTTTTTCCATTCTCCTATCCAGCGTATTTCCGGCCCGAGCCGTTCCATTGCAGGCTTTGCTTGCTTTGTGAATAACTCGGTGCCGGATTTCTTTTTTTATTCCTTATTTTTTCCTCTACCATTTTCCCCATAAAACAGATATAATCACTCTACCGCATTTTTATGCGGATTTACTTTATCTAAATGTATTGCAAAGCTAACTACTTGTTGATACAATTCAAAAGTATTTTAAGCTAAAATTATTATTAATTAGAAAAAATTCGTCTTAAACAAGACAAAAACAAAAAAAGGAGAATCTATGGCAGATACTTATCAAAGAAATAAGCCACACGTTAACGTCGGTACTATTGGTCACGTCGATCACGGTAAAACTACTTTGACCGCCGCTATCTCCAAAGTACAAGGAAGTGCCAAATCTTACGCAGATATTGCTAAGGGTGGTACCGTTCGTGATGCTTCTAAAATCGTTACTATTGCTATTTCCCACATCGAATACGAAACTGCAAACAGACATTATGCTCACATCGATTGTCCAGGACACGCTGATTACGTCAAAAACATGATCACTGGTGCTGCTCAAATGGATGGTGCTATTTTGGTCGTTTCTGCACCAGATGGTCCAATGCCTCAAACTCGTGAACACGTTTTGTTAGCTAAACAAGTTAACGTTCCAAAATTAGTCGTCTTCTTAAATAAATGTGATTTAGTCGAAGATCCTGAATTCTTAGACTTAGTCGAAATGGAAGTTCGTGATTTGTTAACCAAATACGGTTTCCCAGGTGACGAAACTCCAATCATTCGTGGTTCTGCTCTTAAAGCTCTCAACGGTGATGCTGATGGTATTGAATCTATTAAGAAATTGATGGAAGCTCTTGATACCTATATTCCTGAACCTGTTCGTGAACTCGACAAACCATTCTTAATGCCTGTTGAAGATGTCTTCTCTATCAAAGGTCGTGGTACTGTTGCTACTGGAAGAATCGAAAAAGGTATCGTTAAGATCAATGACGAAGTTGAAATCGTCGGTCTTCGTGACACTCGTAAAGCTGTTGTTACTGGAGTCGAAATGTTCCATAAACAACTCGATCAAGGTCAAGCTGGTGATAACGTTGGTTTATTACTCCGCGGTGTTGAAAAAGACGATATTGAAAGAGGACAAGTTTTGGCTAAAGCCGGATCTATCACTCCTCATACCGAATTCGAAGCTCAAGTTATGTTACTCAAAAAAGAAGAAGGTGGTCGTCATACCCCAATCTTCTCTGGGTACAGACCTCAAGTTTTCATTCGTACTACCGATGTAACTGGTGACATTACTCTTGCTGCTGGTACTGAAATGATCATGCCAGGTGATAATGCTACTGTTACTGTTAAATTAATTAAGCCGGTTGCTATGCAAGAAGGTCAAAGATTCGCTATCCGCGAAGGTGGTTTGACTGTTGGAGCCGGTGCTATTACAAAAATAATTAAATAAAATTATGGCTAACGGTAATCGCATCCGAATTAGATTAAAATCTTTTGATCATCGAATTATCGATGAAGCAGCTATCAAAATAGTTGAGGCTGCGGTTACCGCTGGAGCCAAGGTAGAAGGTCCAATACCATTACCTACTGAACAAAAGACCATTACTGTTTTAACCAGTCCTCATACCGATAAGAATGCTCGTGAGCATTTCGAAGTCCGCACTCACAAACGACTTATCGATATTTCCAATACAAGTCTTCGCACTGTCGATAGTCTTCAACATTTGGATTTACCATCAGGAGTGGAAGTAGAAGTTAAGATGTAAAATTATGATCTCAGGATTTTTAATCAAAAAAGGTCAAATGACCAGCGTCTATACTCCGGACGGCAAGAGAATTGCTGTCACTAAGTGTTTCGCTCCAACCCTCAAAGTTACTCAAGTCAAAACTCAAGATAAAGATGGTTATTCATCTGTTCAAGTTGCTTACGATTCTAAAAAACATTTAGATAGTGCTACCAGCGCTAAGTTAAACAAACTTAAAATCGATATTAAACCTCGTTTTTTCAAAGAATTTAAACTTACAACTGATCAAATCCCTGAAGTTGGTTCTGACATCCCAGTTGAATCAGTTCTTACTGAAGGTGAAATTATTGACATTACCGGCATTTCTAAAGGTCGTGGCTTTGCCGGTGTTGTTAAGCGACATGGTTTCAAAAAGCAACCTCTTCTTGGTGCTTCAAATTATGTTCGTCGTCCAGGTTCTATTGGTGCTCAAACCCCAGGTAAAGTTGTTAAAGGTAAAAAAATGCCAGGTCATTTTGGTGTTGAAACTGTTACCGTTTCTGGTCTCCAAGTTTTTGCTATCAATTCTGAAACTAAAGAAATTCTTATTAAAGGTTCGGTTCCCGGAAGTTTCAATTCTTGGGTCACCATTAAGAAAACTGCTTAATTATGAAAGCTCAAATTTATAACATTAAAGCTGAAAAAGTTGGGGATATTACCCTTCCTAAGGAAGTTTTTTCAACTGAAGTTTCAGATTCACTTATTGCTCAAGCCATTCGTGTTGCTTTAGCTAATCGCCGTTCTTCTTACGCCAAGACCAAAACTCGTTCTGAAGTTGCTGGTACTCGTAAAAAAGTCTGGGCTCAAAAAGGTACTGGTAATGCTCGTCACGGTAATCGTACCGCTCCAATTTTCGTTGGTGGTGGTGTCGCTCTTGGTCCAGATGGTAATCAAAATTATTCCCTCGGTCTTAGTAAAAACATGCGTCGTCAAGCTATTCGTGGTCTTTTAACCAAATTTGCTGAAGATAAAAAAATTATTGTCATTGACAATTTTTCTCAATTAGACCCAAAAACTAAATCCGGAGTTAAACTAATTACTGGACTTAAAGCCGCTGATGAAGTATTATCAAAAAGTCGTAAAATTGGGGTTATTACAACCAAAACATTATCTCCAGTCAAACGAGCTTTTGGAAATTTAAAAGATATTAATTTACTTTCTCTTAAGTCTCTTGATATCTATTCTCTTTCAAAACAAAATTATTTAATTATCAGTCAAAAAGCTGTCAAGCAGTTTAAATAAATCATGTCTCAAAACATCATTATTTTAAAACCAATCATCACTGAGAAGGCTCTTGCTGCTCAACAACTTCAAGACAAATATGCTTTTTGGGTTGCTCCTCAAGTCAGTAAAAACCAAATTGCCGTTTCCTTTCAAACAGTTTTTGGTATTAAACCAGTTTCTGTTCAAACTCTTACCCTCAAAGGTAAATTCAAAACCAATTGGAAAACTCGAAAAACTGCTCAAAAATCAGATCGTAAAAAAGCTATTATTACTGTACCAAAAGGTACCAAACTTGAACTTCTCAAGCTCAATACCAAATAATTATGGCAACTAAATCTTTATTAACTATCAAAAAGAAAACCAGTGGTCGTGACTCTCATGGTCATGTTTCTATTCGCCATCGCGGTGGAGAACACAAACGCTTCCTTCGTGAAATTGAATGGAATCGTAATCGATTAAATATTTCTGCTAAAGTTGTTGCTATCGAATACGATCCAAATCGTACTGCTGATATTGCTTCAATTGTTTATCAAAATGGTGCCAAGGCTTATATTTTAGCTACTACTAATCTTCAAGTTGGTGACATCGTTGTTTCTGCTGATACTGCTCCTATTAAAGATGGTAATTGTTTACCTCTCAAAAATATTCCAGTTGGTGTCCCTATTCATGCTCTTAGTTTCCAAGTTGGTAAACCAGCTCAAATCATCAAATCTGCCGGTTCTGCCGCTTATGTTCAAAGTATCGATGGTAACAAGGCTTTAGTTAAATTGCCTTCAGGTGAAATCAGAATTTTTAATGCTGATTGTCGCGCTACTATCGGTCAAGTTTGCAATGCTGATCATTCTAATGAAAAATTAACCAAAGCTGGTCAAATGCGACATCGTGGTATTCGTCCAACTGTCCGCGGTGTAGCTCAAGATCCACACTCACATCCACATGGAGGTGGTGAAGGTCGTTCATCTATTGGTATGCATCCAAAGACTAAATGGGGTAAACCAGCCTTCAGAAAAACCAGAAAGCTCAAAAGAGCTTCTAATAAATTAATCGTTCAAAGAAGAAAGAAATAATCTATGTCTAGAAGTTCAAATAAAGGTCCTTTCATCGACCAAAACATCCTTGACAAATTAGCCAAAGGTGGCAGCCAAGTCATCAAGACTTATGCTCGTCATAGTTCTATTGCTCCTCAATTTGTCGGACGAACTTTTGACGTTCACAATGGTAAGAAATTTATCAGTGTCTACGTTACCGAAGACATGGTCGGCCACAAACTAGGCGAATTTTCACCTAGCCGAACCTTCAAAGGTCATGGTCGTGTGGTTAAAAGAGTTATTGAGAAAACCTAAAATTTTATGGCAACTACTACTAAAAAAACTACTAAAGTGGTCAAAGCTGTTAAAGCTGAAACTGTCAAGAAACCTATCAAAAAGGTTGAAGCAGCTAAACCAGTCGAAGTTCAAAAACAGGAAACTGTTTTTAAGACCGCCAAGTACGTTAATAAAAACATTCAAATTTCTCCTCGTAAAATCCGACTTTTAGTTGATGAAGTTCGTAAACTTTCTCCAGTTGAAGCTCTCAACCGAGTTAAGTTTATCAACACTAAATCAGCTCGAGCTTTAACTCAAGCTCTCAAAAATATCATTGCTGATGCTAAAAATAATTTTAACCTAGATACAAATTCGTTAAAATTTGATACTATCAAAGCCGACGAAGCTTTAAAAATTAAACGTATGGACAAATCTCATGGTTCTCGTTTTGCCCGAGGTTTAATTCAAAAACGCCACAGTCGTCTTGTCATAATTGTTAAAGGAGTTCAAAAGTAATTATGGGTCAAAAAGTTAACCCTATCGGTTTCAGACTTGAGGCTGTTAAAAACAGTCCTGAGTGGCAATCCAGCTGGTTTGCTAATGCTAAAAAATATCCAATCTTTTTATTGGAAGATAAAAATATTCGAGATTTTTTACAAAAGAAAATCTATTCTGCTGGTATCGTCAATATCAAAATTGAACGTTCTGTCAAAAAACTCAAAATCACTATCGTCGTTGCTCGACCAGGTTTAGTCATTGGTCGCGGTGGTAAAGAACTTGAACTTCTCAAAAAAGAAATTCAAAAATTACTCACCAAAGCTAGTGGTAAACAAGCTGTTGAAATCCAAGTCGAAGAATTTAAACACGCCGATCTTTCAGCAAAATTAATTGCTGAAAAAATTGCTTTCCAACTTACCAAAAGAATGCCTTACCGAAGAGTTGTTCTTTCCGCTATGGAAAAAGCTATGTCTTCTGGTGCTAAAGGTATCAAAGTTGTTTTATCTGGACGTATCAATGGTGCTGAAATCGGTCGTCGAGAAAAATTTTCTGAAGGTAAAATTCCTCTCAGTACTATTCGATCAAAAATTGATTATCACGAATGTCCATCTCTTACCAGATCAGGATATATCGGAGTTAAAGTTTATTTATGTCTCATTTAATTTTTAATTTATAAACTTTTAACTTTAAACTTTATAACTTTATAACTCATTTATGTTACAACCAAGTCGTACCAAATACCGAAAACAATTCCGCGGTAAAATGCGTGGAAATTCCAAAGGTAACTTAGTTTCTTTTGGAGAATACGGTCTTAAATCTTTGGAATGTGGCTGGATTACTGCCAACCAACTCGAAGCTGCCCGTAAAGCTATTGCTCACGCTACCAAAAGAAGTGGTCGTATGTGGGTGAGAATTTTCCCAGACAAACCTGTTACTGAAAAAGGAACTGGTACTATGGGTGCCGGCAAAGGTGATGTTAAAGGTTATGTTTGTGTTATTAAACCAGGTCGTGTTATGTTTGAAATTTCCGGTATTACCCAAGAAGCTTCACTTGAAGCTCTCAGATTAGCTGCTGCCAAGTTACCAGTTGTGTGTAAAGTAGTCACCAAAAAATAGGAGTGGATTTTATGAAAAAAACTGATAAAATTTCCTACAGACAAAAGAGTCAAAAAGAACTTCAAAAAGATCTTTTTGATTTAAAAAAGAGTTTGATTGAAACCAAGGCTAAATTTGCTACTGGTAATCTTACCGATACTTCTGTCTTCACTAAAATAAAGCGACAAATCGCTTTAGTATTAACTCTTTTAAGTCAAAACAAAGATGAAAAATAATACTAACAATACCGGTAAAACCTTTATTGGCCAAGTTGTCTCCGACAAAATGGCTAATACTATCGTGGTCGAATTGGAATATACCAATCGTCACCCTAAGTACAAAAAAATCGTTACCAAACATAAAAATATTTATTCTGACAACAATTTGTCTGCCAAAATTGGTGACACTGTCAAAGTCAGGGAAACTCGACCTTTAAGTAAGCTCAAACGCTTCACTACCGTCGAGGTTATTAAAAA
>CAYRYK010000005.1:21960-24194 GCA_964428535.1 uncultured Gammaproteobacteria bacterium
CACAAGAAAGGATCTATTGGTGATGTTGTTTTAGCTGTTGTCAAAGACGCTATTCCAAATGGTTTAGTCAAGAAAAAAGAAAAAGTTAAAATGGTCATCGTTCGTACCAAAAAAGAATTTGGTCGCGAAGATGGTTCTTATATTCGCTTCAGTGATAATGCTGGTGTCATTATTGATTCTCAAAACAATCCCCGTGGCACTCGTATTTTTGGACCAATCGCTCGTGAAATTAAAGATTTAGGATTCAACAAAATTGCTTCCATGGCCCAGGAGGTTTATTAATATGAAAATCTTAAAAGGTGATAAAGTTAAAGTTTTAATCGGCAAAGATAAAGGTCGTGAAGGCGAAGTTGTCAAAAGCTTTCCTAAAAAATCTTCTATCGTTATCAAAGGCTTAAATATGTTCAAAAAACATGTTAAACCAAGCCAAGGTCGTGCTGGTAGTATTGTCGAAAAAGAACGAGCTCTTTATATTTCTAAAGTTACTCTTATTTGTCCAGAATGTAAAAAAGCTACTCGTGTAGGTTACAAAGTTGACAAATCTGGTACCAAATACCGTATTTGTAAAAAATGCCAAGCTGTCCTTACTAAGGAAGTTGCTAAAAAATAATTATGTTAAAAAATATTATTCAAACTGATATCAAACAAGATTTGATTGCCAAACTTGGTAAAGACAAGAATGTTCTTTCATTGCCACGTCTCACTAAAGTTGTTATCAACTATCGTGTTGCTGAAGCTCGTGAAAGTCAAGAGAGCCTTAATGCTGCTATTGAAGAAATTACTGCTATCACTGGTCAAAAACCTCAACTTTGCAAGGCTAAAAAAGCTGTTTCTACTTTCAAAATTCGTCAAAATGATCCATTAGCTCTCAAAGTTACTCTTCGTGGATCCAGAATGTATGATTTTGTTGAAAAACTTTTCAATTTAATTTTGCCTCGTCTTCGTGATTTCAAAGGTATGCCAGTTAATGCTTTCGATGATGCTGGTAATTACAACCTTACCATCAAAGATCAAACTTTATTCCCAGAAATCAATTTGGACAAAGCCAATAAGATTCGTTCTGTTCAAATCACTATGAATATAAATGCTACTTCAAAAGATGAAGCAAAAATGTTATTATCAGCCCTAGGTTTCCCATTTGAGAAAACTAACTAATTATGGCTACTACTGCAAAAATAGTCAGAGAAGACAAAAAATTAAAATATAGTTGTCGACACCACAATCGATGTTCTATTTGTGGAAGACCACGCGGGTTTATTCGTTTATTCGGCATCTGCCGTCTTTGCTTCCGCAAGTTAGCCCACCAGGGTATGCTTCCGGGTGTCAAAAAATCAAGTTGGTAAAATTATGTTGCAATCAACCTCTATCGATTTCTTAATCAGAATCAAAAATGCCGCTCGAGCCGGTAAAAAAGAATTTACTGCTCCAGCTTCTAATTTTTGTATCAGTATGACCGATCTCTTAAAGAGATATGGTTACGTCGAAAGTTATTCCGTTACTGACGGAGCTAAAAGAGAAATTACTCTCAAATTAGCTTATTCTGACAATCAACCAAAAGTTACTGAAGTCAAAATCTTTTCTAAACCAGGTCGAAGAATCTACGAAAAAGTTTCTTCATTACCTTGGGGTAAAACTCCAAAATCATTAATTATTGTTTCCACTTCCAGTGGTGTTATGTCCCAAAAAGAGGCTAAAACCAAATCTCTTGGTGGTGAAATCATTGCTGAAATCTACTAAAACTATGTCAAGAATTGGAAAACAACCTATCACTATCCCAACTGGAGTCACCGTTACAGTTGACAATCGTCTTGTTACTGTTGCTGGCCCAAAAGGTACTTTAACCCTAACCATCCCTTTCAAAATTAATGTTGAAGTCAAAGACAATACTGTTTTTGTCACTCGTGTTTCCGAAGACAAAAAAGTTAAAGCTTGCCATGGTGCCACTCGAGCTCATATTAATAATATGATTACTGGTGTTCAAACTCCGTGGACCAAAGAACTCGAAATTAAAGGTACCGGTTACAAAGCTTCTGTTAATGGTAACAAGCTTAAAGTTTTAGCTGGTTATATTCATCCAGTTGAAATTACTGCACCAGAAGGTATATTCTTTCAAGTTCCTGAAGAAACTAAAATTATAGTTACTGGTATCGATCGCATGGTCGTCGGTCAAGTTGCTAGCAATATTCGAAAAATTAGAACTCCTGAACCTTACAAGGGTAAAGGTATTCGCTATG
>CAYRYK010000005.1:24294-26831 GCA_964428535.1 uncultured Gammaproteobacteria bacterium
TATGATTGAACAAAATCAAAAATTAAGAAGATTAAAAAGAATCAGAAATAAAATTGCCCAAAACATAGGCATTCCTCGACTTTCTGTTTTCCGCAGCAATCAACATATTTGGGCTCAAATTATTGACGACAAACATGGTAAAACTTTAGTTTCCGCTTCTACTAAAACAATTAAAGAAGCTAAGGGAACTAAATCAGAAAAAGCTACTGCCGTTGGACAAGCAATTGCTGCTCTCGCTTTAGAAAAAAAGATTATTAATGTCCGATTTGATCGGGGTAACTACCGATATCACGGCCGAGTTAAATCTTTGGCTGATGGTGCTCGATCCGGAGGTTTAAAATTCTAATATGGCTTACAATAATCCAAATAACAATCGAAAAAACGATCGATACGAAAAACCAATCAGTGAATTTACTGACAAAGTAGTTCAAATCAAACGTGTATCCAAAAAAACCAAAGGTGGTAATCAAATCCACTTTACTGCTTTAGTTGTTTCTGGTGATAAAAAATCCCGAGTTGGTGTTGGTTTAGGTAAAGCTAAATCTGTGGCTGATGCTATTCAAAAAGGTATCAAAAAAGCTCAAAAAAGTTTAATTGAAGTTCCTATTGTTAATGGCACTATTCCTAGCTCTGTTCAATTAAAATTCAAAGGCGGTATAATTCTCATCCGTCCAGGTAAAGCTGGAAGTGGTCTTATCGCTGGTGGTCCGGTTCGTGCCGTTGTTGAATTAGCTGGTGTCAAAGATATCGTCAGTAAAATCATCGGATCAAAAACCAAATCAATTAATGTTTGGGCTACTATCAAAGCTCTCACTTTACTCCAAAAATAACTATGGAAATCTTAACTCAATTAACAAAAACTACTTCAAAACCAGCCCGTCGTTGTGGTCGAGGTATTGGTTCCGGTCTTGGTGGTCACACCAGTGGTCGTGGTGCTAAAGGTGATTTAGCTCGTGGTAAAACCAAACTCACTTTTGATGGTACTAAAATCAAAAAGTCTTGGATTAAACGTCTGCCTTTCTTAAGAGGTAAAAACCGTCTTAACAATCAAAAAAATATTATTACCTTCACTTTAACCCAAGTTGATAAATGGTTTAAGAAAGATGAATTAGTCGATCTTAATTCTTTATCACAAAAAACCAAGATTTCTTTCAAGAGACTTAATGCTCAGGTTAAAATTCTTTCTGTTGGTGAAATCACTAAAGCTCTCAAATTCAAAGGTGTTTTAGTTTCTGATTCTGCCTCTAAAAAAATTATAGCTGCTGGTGGTAATATAGAATAATGAACCGGTTTACCAAAACTCTTTCACTCTATATTGAAGCTTGTAAAACACCAATTTTCCGAAAGAAATTGTTATTTACTTTAGGTATTCTTGTTGTTTTTCGTTTAACTGCCCATATCCCAGTTCCCGGTGTTAATTTAGCCTTGCTTCAACAATTTTTTGCTCAAAATCAACTTTTATCTTTATTAGATATTTTTTCTGGCGGTACTCTAGCTAACTTTTCTATCATGGCTCTGGGTCTTAGTCCTTATATCAGTGCTTCAGTTATGATGCAGCTTTTAGCTTTGGTTGTACCTCAAATTGAAGAACTTCAAAAAGAAGGGGAATATGGTCGAGCTAAAATTAATCAATACACTCGTATTGCCACTATTCCTTTTGCCATCGTCAATGGTTTAGGTATGTATGCTTTGCTTCGATCGCAAAATATTATTACCGGACTTAATTTACTTACCACCATTGCTCTTATTACTAGCATGTTGGCTGGTACTATGATTATGATTTTCTTTGGTGAATTAATTAATTTATATGGTGTTGGCAATGGGGTTTCTATGTTGATTTTTGCTGGTATCATTGCTCGTCTTCCAGTTGGTTTCGCTCAAACTGTTGCTGTTACTGATCTTTCTAATCCTCAAACCGGTCTTAATTTTATTATTTTCCTGGCTTTAGCTATCGCTCTTATTGCTGCTATTGTTTTTGTTGAAGAAGCTGTTTTACGTATTCCTATAAATTACGCCAAAAGGGGACAGTCAACTTATTTACCTATCAAAGTCAACACTGCTGGTGTTATGCCTATCATCTTTGCTGCTTCTTTGGCCACTGTTCCAACTCTTTTAGGCCAATTTGCTTCCAAACTTCCTAACCAAAATATTGCCAATATTGCTACCAATATTGCTCATTTTTTCCGAACTGATGGTTATTTTTATATGTTCTTTTATTTCTTCTTAGTTATCGGCTTTACTTTCTTCTATACTTCGGTTGTTTTTAAGCCCAAAGATATTGCCGAAGAATTACGTAAATCTGGTGGCTTTATTCCTGGTATTCGTCCTGGTCAATCTACTGAAAAACGTCTTCAATATTTAACTAATCGAGTTTTATTAATTGGTGCCGTCTTTTTAGGTTTTATTGCCATCACTCCACATATAGTTCAAAAAATTACTAATATTACTACTCTTACTATTGGTGGTACTTCTATTCTTATCGCTGTTTCAGTCGTTTTGGAACTCACTCGTAAAATTGAAAACGTTGTCCAAACTTA
>CAYRYK010000005.1:26931-34734 GCA_964428535.1 uncultured Gammaproteobacteria bacterium
ATCGAACCAATTTTCGCCGACATCGACCAAAAAGTCAGCACTCTTAAATAAAATATGGATCAATTTGATACTTTTTTAGAAAATCTACTCAAAAATCCATCAACTGAAACAATTATTTCTGTTAATGGTTCCAAAAAAGTAATTAAAGGATTGGTCTACTTAACCAGTAAAAATTATTTTGCTCTAAATAGTTCTTACTATAAAATATTTTTTAATGATGGATCTTTTCTTTTGATTATTCCATCAGAAAAAGAAATTTATTATTCTGATCACACAGAATCAAAAATATCTTCCATCAAAGATGAAGATATTGGTGTTAAAGATGTTATTATCTATAACCAAAAAGAATATCATCTAGAAAACAAAGATGATTATCAATTTGTTTTAGAGCTAATCGTCGGAAGTCCATTAGAGATAGAAGGAGAATGTAAATTTTCCGACTATTATCCTGTTTCAGGACCAAAAGAGATGCTTAGTCTTGGTTGGTTATCAAAAAACAATCAGAGAGCCGACATTAACTGTCAAATTATTGATTTATCAAATGTTAAAATTATTAATTAACTAAAAATGCCCAAAGAACCAACAGTCAGAGGTCAAGTTACTGAAGTCCTACCAAACTCTCTTTACCGAGTAAAACTCGAAAGTGGTAATGAGATAATTGCTCATTTAGCCGGTAAATTACGCATGAATCACATTCGTGTTATCGCTGGCGATAATGTCTCTTTAGTTCTTAGTCCAGACGGGGGATTAGGCAGAATAGTTTATCGAGGTTAAATTAAATTTACTCTTTGATATTGCGCCAATTTTAGGTTACAATATCCAAGTCTATTCCTATGAAAGTAAAATCTAGTATCAAACGTCGTTGTCGAAACTGTAAGGTGGTCATTCGCCGCGGTGTTCGACGTATTATTTGTTCTACAAAAAGACATAACCAAAAACAAGGTTAAATTAATATGAGAATTCTTGGTGTTGAAATCCCAGATAACGAAAGAGCCGAAGTCGGCTTAACTCGTTTTTATGGCATTGGTAAAACTAACGTTAAAAAGTTAGCCGCTATGTCTAATATTAATTTAAATACCCGTATCAAAGATTTGACTCGTGATGAAGTCGCTGTTTTGATGAAATCTCTCGAATCTTTTAAAGTTGAAGGTGATTTGAAAAAAGAAATTCGGGAAAATATTGATCGTCTAAAAGCTATTAAATGTTATCGTGGTATTCGCCACATCGTCAGTCTTCCATGTCATGGTCAACGTACCAAAACCAATGCTCGTACTCGCAAAGGTAAAAAGAAAACTGTCGGTTCTCTTACCAAAGAAGCCTGGGCAAAAATTGAAACCCAACAAAAGGCTGCTTCTACTGGTTCCAACAAATAAAATATGGCAGAAACTAAACAAACTTCAAAAAATACTGTTGTCAAAAAGAAAGTCTTCAAAAATATTGCCGAAGGCCGACTTTATGTTCAATCAACTTTCAATAATACTATAGTTAGTGTTACCGATACTAAAGGAAAAGTTCTTACTTGGTCAAGTGCTGGAAACTGTGGTTTCAAAGGTTCTCGTAAATCTACTCCATATGCCGCTACTACTGCCATTGAAAAAGCTTTAGAAGAAGCTAAAAAACATGGCGTTAAAAAACTTGAGGTTTATCTCAAAGGACCAGGAGTCGGTCGTGATGCCACTCTTCGTTTTCTTAGAACCAAAAGAGATTTTGATGTCGACAAAATTGCCGATATCACCCCCATTCCACACAATGGACCACGTCCTCCAAAACAACGACGTGTTTAATTACTTAAACATTTAAAAATCAAAAATTAACTAATAAATAAATTATGTCTAGAGTTACATTAGATGCCAAATGCCGACTTTGCCGAAGCGCAGGTACCAAACTTTATCTTAAGGGAACCCGTTGCTATTCTGCTAAATGTCCTATCGAAAGAAAAGGTGCTGTTAAGCCTGGTATGCACGGTGCTAAAGCTGGTAGTAAACCTACTGATTACGGTATTCAACTTCGAGCTAAACAAAAAGCTAAGCGTATTTATGGTGTTCAAGAAACTCAATTCAAAAATTATTATCTCCGAGCTAAAACTCTCAAAGGTTTAGTCGGTGACAACTTACTTAATCTTCTCGAAAAAAGACTTGACAATGTTTTATACCTTGCTGGTCTTTCTTTATCTCGTTCTTCAGCTAAGCAACTTATTGGTCACGGCCACGTTTTAGTTAACGGTAAAGTTATGGATATTCCTTCTTACCAAGTCAAAATTAAAGATATCGTTACATTAGATTCTAAAATAGCTGATAAAATCGGTACTATTCCAGGTTCAGAAGCTGACTTTAAAACCAAAAGCTGGCTCGACCTCAACAAAAAAGATCTTACTGTCAAAATCATTTCTGAACCTCTCAAAGAGGAAATCGGTAATGATATCGACATCAATTTAATAATTGAATATTATTCAAGATAAAAAAGGAGAACTCCATGATTGAAACTAATAAGTTCAATGTCAAAACAGTCAAATCTACCGAAAAATACGGTAAATTTGAACTTAGCCCATTAGTTGGCGGTTTTGGCCATACTCTCGGCAATAGTTTACGTCGGGTTCTGTTAATCACTATCCCAGGCGCTGCCATTACCCGCATTCGTGTTGATGGTGCCAACCATTTGTTTACCACTCTTCCTGGTGTTAAAGAAGATTTAGTTGAAATTTCTTTAAACCTCAAAAAGGTTAAATTCAACTATTCCAAAGAAGAACCTATCGTCCTTAAGCTCGATAAAAAAGGTCCTGGTGTTGTTACAGCTGCTGATATCGTCGATAACGATTTGTGTAAAGTCAGTAATCCTGATCAAGTCATTGCTACTCTTTCTGATGCTAAATCAAAATTGTCAATGGAAATGACTGTCGAAAGGGGAGTTGGATACACCATGGCTAAAGAACAAAAAACTGATGTTGTTGGTGAAATAATTCTTGACGCTACCTTCACTCCAGTTATTAAAGCTAACTACACTGTCGAACCTACTCGTTTAGGTAAGAAATCTGATTACGACAAACTCACTATGGAAATCTGGACTGATGGTTCTATTGATCCTCTTTATGCTCTCAAAATGGCCGCTAAGGATTTAATCAATTCTTTCGGACAAATTGCTGACCCTAAAGAATTCGAAGAAGAAGTTGTTACTATTAACACTTCTGTTGGTCCTCAAGGCAGTGATATTTCTGTTGAAGAAATCGAACTTCCTCTCCGAGTCACCAATGCTCTTAAAAAAGCTGGTTATCCTACCATTGATGCTTTAACTAAAGCTGGACGTCTCGATGTCAGCAAAGCTAAAAATGTCGGTGAAAAATCACTTAAAGTTATTGATTCTTGGTTAAAGGAAAGAGGTTTCACTTGGAAATAAATCCTCGTCCTTCCGTTTATGAAACATCGTATTTTTGGAAAAAAATTAGGTAGAAACTACAACGAGCGCAAAGCTTTGTTTAATGCTCAAACTAGATCCATGTTTATTCATGGTGCTATTCAAACTACCGAAGCTAAGGCTCAAGCTCTTGTTTCTACTATAGAATCATTAGCCAATACCATTATTACTAAACCAGAATTAATCGCCAAAAGAGAACTCTTCCGTTATCTCCAAGACCAAACTTGGGTTAACAATGTTGTTTCTAAATTCAAAGAAACTTTTGGTCAACAATCTAGCAATTTTACTCAAATTACCCGTATCAAGCGTCGTTTTGGTGATGATGCTCTCATCGTCAAACTCAGTTTCGTTAAACCGGTCAAATTTGAAAAAACTAAAGCTAAAAAAGTTGAAGAAAAAGCTGATAAAAAAGCTGCTTCCAAAAAACCGGCTATCAAAAAAACCGTTAAGAAAGCTGAAAAAAAGGAGACTAAATAATGAAAACTACTGTTGTTAAAGGTAATCAAGTTCAAAGATCTTGGCATTTAATTGATCTTCAAGATCAAACTTTAGGTCGAGTTTGTACTGAAATTGCCCAAATCCTTATGGGTAAAGATAAACCCACTTTTTCTTATCATCGTGATGATGGTGATTATGTTGTCGCTATTAATGCAGCTCAAATTCAAACTACCGGTAGTAAGCTTAAAGATAAAATTTATCGTCACCACACTCACTGGGCTGGTGGTCTTAAAGAATTAACTTTAGCTGAAATGCTTCAAAAAGATGCCCGACAAGTTATTATTCGTGGCGTTTATGGTATGCTTCCAAAAAATAAACTTCGAGACATTAGAATTACTCGTTTAAAAGTTTTCGTTGGTGCTGACCATCCATACGCTGACAAATTAAATAAATAATTATGGCAAAAACTACTTCAAAAAATTCTTACACTCGATCACTTGGTCGTCGTAAAAGTGCTGTTGCTACCATTAAATTATTTTCTGGTAAAGGCGATTCTACCGTTAACGGTCTTTCTTTGGAAAAATATTTTCCTACTAAAACTGAAAAAATCGTTTACGATAAACCATTCGAAATTACCAAAACTACGGGTAAATATCATTTCCAAGCTAAAATTATTGGTGGTGGTAAAACTGGTCAAGTTCAAGCTCTTAGCTTAGCCATTTCTCGTTGTTTAGTCAAAATTAACGACACTTTCAAATCTGATCTCCGAACTAATGGTCTTTTGACTGTTGATTCCCGAGTCAAGGAACGCCGTATGGTTGGTACTGGTGGTAAATCTCGCCGCCAAAAGCAATCTCCAAAGCGTTAAACTTTTGTATTTATACTTCAAACCCTCCAATTTATTTTGGAGGGTTTTTGGTTATAATTACCTCATGACTCTTATTCAATCTTTAATCCTCGGCCTGGTTCAAGCTATTAGTGAATTTTTACCCATTTCCTCCGACGGCCATCTCAATTTATTTCAACACTTTTTTAATTTAACTCCATCTTTAGATTTTGATATTTTCCTTCATGCTGCCACTTTTATTTCTGTTATTTTCTTTTTCCGCCATCAAATTAAATATTTTTGGGACAATCTCAAATATATTATCGTCGGTTCTATTCCAGCCGCTTTAGTTGGTGTTTTGTTTAAAGATCAAATCACTTCTATCACTGCTTCACCAAAATTATTACCATTTTTCTTTTTATTCACTGGTATCTTAGTTTTTTCTACCAAATTTATTCCCGCCAAAAATAAATCTCTAAATTATCTTTCCGCTTTTATTATTGGCATTTTCCAAGCTTTAGCTATTCTTCCTGGAGTTTCTCGTTCTGGTTGTACTATTTTTTCTGCTCTTTTATTAGGTTTGTCACCTCAAAACGCTTTCAATTTTTCTTTCAGTTTATTTATTCCCGCCACTGCTGGGGCAATTTTACTTAGTGTCAAAGAGATTATTTCTTCCAATTTTATTACTCTCAACAATATTCTCACTTTCATTATTACTGCAATTGCCGGGGTTTTTGTTCTTTCTGCTTTCCAAAAAATTACCGTCAATCGAAAATTCTGGTATTTTGGTGTTTACGTTGTAATCCTGGCATTAAGTCTCTTTTTTATTCTCTAACTTTTAATCATTTTTGCTTTTCCAATTTTTCGCCGTATAATACGGTTATATGAATAAAAGCACTAAAGCTTCGGAAATTTTTAAACAAAGTTTATCTATATATCAAAAACGATTTTGGACTTTCTTTTTGATTGTTCTTATCCCTCTTCTATTAAACAAACTAATTAGTTCCTTTGCGGGTTTCTTACCTGAGAATATGAAGTTAATTAATCGTGGGCTAGTTTCTCTTGTTACTACCACTATTACTCTTTGGGGTAGTCTTTCTTTGTATCAAACTGTCCAAAATAAAAATACTGATTTATTAAAAATTTTTAGTAAATCATCAAAAAAACTCCTTCCTTTTTTGATTCTTAATTTATTTTTTGACTTAGCTGTTTTTGCTGGCTTAATTCTCCTTATAGTTCCAGGAATCTTGTTTATGATTTGGTTTAGTTTAGCCTTTTGGATTTTTGTTGATCAGGATATTCATGGTAATAACGCTTTAATCCTAAGTAAAAAATATATGAAAGGGAATATTGGTTATTTTTTTAAAAAAATGACCTTTATTATATTGCTTTTCATTTTACCGTTAATAACCATTCCAATTATTTTTAAAGAAAATTTAATTTTAAGTTGGAGTATTATGAGTATCCTTTCTGCTTTAATTAGTCCATTAAGTGCTATTTACGGCTATTTTATCTATCAAAACATAAAAGATTCCCAAGTAGTTAAACTTAAGGGAAAAAACTAGCACTCACCAATTTTCCCATCAATTCGGTTTAAAATAAGTTTCTTCAAATTTTTTCTGGCAACTTTAACCAGTTTTTCCGGTCTTTTCTGCTCTCTTAAATCTATGATTTCAAAATCTAAATGGTATTTTCGACCATCCAAATCACACTTTGACTGATGGAATTTTTCTTTTTTATTTTTCATATTTATTTGACTTCTCCCTTTTTTAAGGAGAGATGTCCCGAAGGGACAAAGAGGTTTTTTATTAATTTATATTTTTTCTGACAAGCTGATAATCTGACAGGCTGAACAGCTAATTCCCTGACATAAATTCTTTCCAAATTAAATAAAGCTGCGTTGTTGAATAAGCATCTCTCGCCACATAATCAGCAATTTTTTGAAAATCTTTATTATCAAATAATTCGTTGACATCATTACCATGAACTCCGGCTTCTTTTGGATTTTCTATTCCAAAAGCTTTACACAAAATCTCCAATTTGTATCCGTGGCTTTGTCTAATTTTTGTTTGTAAATCAATAAACTTATCTGAACCCCATTTTTTCACTTCAAACGGCACTTTAACTCGATTAATTCCAGAACGAATTATTAAATAAGGGAAATCGAAATTATCACCATTATAAGTCACAAACAATTCATATTCGCTCGCAATTTTCCAAAATTCAGTCAATAAATCTTTTTCTGTTTCAAAAATTTTATAAGTATAATTTTCTTTTTCTGGAACCAAATCTTTTTCTCCCAACAGTAATACGATTCCTTTTTGAGACCCTGGGTTATATGCCGCAATCGCACACACTTTACCAAAAATAGCATAAAGGCCAGTTTTCTTTTTTGCTTCTTCCTTATCTTCAGTCGCTTTCTCCAAATTATTTACCAAATAATCTTGTTCCACTTCGTCCAATTCTTCAAATTTTTTGCCCACAGTTTCAATATCAAACACCATGGTTTTAGAAATAGGGGAATATTCGGCAATATCTTCACTAGTTACTATTTGGCAACTATCAATAATCAAACTAATTCGACCATTATATTCTTGAGTTTTACCATTCACTTCAATTATTTTTCCTTGTTCCAAATTGCATTGAGGGATATTATTATTCCAAATTTTTGCTTCAATTATGCCGTCTTTATTCGACAATTCCAACTGGTAATAAACATCGCCTTTACTCGTTTGTTTATTCTCCTTTTTTAATACCAAAAAATGTTCATCTCTAATTAAATCGTTTGCTTGAAATTTTACTGCCATAACCAATTATAAAGCATTTAACCTGATTTTTTACTGATACACCTTTATTACACATATTTTTTGGCTTTAGTGTTCCAAAGTGTTATAATATGTCCACTATGAATTCTGCCATATCCATAGGAGTCAATTCCCCACAAACAGTCAACGCTATTGTTGAAATAGCCAAGGAAACTCACAACAAATACGAATACGACGAAAAACTCGACATCATCAAACTCGATCGTGTCTTACATTCTCCTATGCATTATCCGGTCGATTACGGTTTTATTCCCCAAACTCGTTCCAAAGACGGCGATCACCTCGATGTTATGATTATTACTAATT
>CAYRYK010000006.1:0-34652 GCA_964428535.1 uncultured Gammaproteobacteria bacterium
GTATAGCAAAAACGAATCCTTTCTTTTTTTTCAAATAAAAAAACATTCTCGAATTTAAAATCATTAGAGCAAAAAATGAAATCATGAGTGGTAGTACGAATTGTCTATAAAAAATACATAACACTAAAAATAATAGAAATAATCCACTAAAAACAACTATATATTTCGCGTTTCCAGAATATTTATCACCCATAACCCTCTTAGGATTATCTTTATATAGTTTTACTCTATAAAACCCATGTCTAAACTGTGTCTTTAAATACTTTATCAATTTTGTTGGGTGATGATGCCCAACCTTAGCTTTCTGATTAAAGTAAATTTTATAACCTGCAGCTTGAATTCTATAGCATAAATCCCAATCTTCAGCCGTTGCTACCGGATAAAATTCATTATATCCATCAATCTCCTCTAAAACATTTTTTCTAACAGCCAAACTATAAGAACCATGAGCATCAGTATATTTACCAATATTCTTATACCGAAACTTAATCTCTTCACCAATCAAATTAGCCAATAAACTTTCTGAATTAACCGTCTTTCCATAAGCACCACCAACGGCACCAATATTATTGGATAATTTAAATGGGGAAACCATCAATTTCAACCAATTTTCTTCAGGAACACAATCACTGTCAGTAAACACAATAATATCTCCGGCTGACTGTTTCCACCCATTATTCCTTGCCTTAGCCGGACCAGAATTTTTCTGAAAAATATACCTTATTCTCTTATTTTTTTTGATAATTTCAGCAGTAGTATCTGTACTTCCATCATCTACCATTACTATTTCAAAATCTCCAGAAAATTTCTGATTTAATAAAGCATCAATACACTTACCCAAAGTTTTTTCAGAGTTAAAGCAGGGGACTACTACACTAACTTTGTTCCTCATTTATTTTTTGAAAAATAATCCGCAAATTTTTTGAGTCCATAAAATTTTCTCATCAAATCGCTTGGACTTCTAATATTTTTTAACATTCTAACTACTTGATTTGGCCTCAAATAAAATTCCTTTAAACCCTTATCAACATATTTATTAATCATCTCTTTTGGAAAATCGGGGTAATCTAAAATAGTTCTTTGTTCATGTTTTTTATCAACCCAATCAGTCCAATCATCAACATCAATATATTTATGTTTTTTTGCCCAATCATACATTTCTGTCCCTGGATAAACACAAATTCCTGAAAATTGAACCGTATCTAATGGTAAACTTTTAGCAAATTTCACTGTTTCTTCAGCTGTTTCTTCTGTTTCTCCTGGAGCACCAATCATAAAACAACCATGAATCACAAATCCCAATCGAGCAGCCTCATTAGCAAAAGATCTAGCTTGTTCTAAAGTTGTTCCTTTTTTGACGGCATCCAAATCTTTTTGAGAACCAAATTCAAAACCAACCATTAACATTCTACAACCAGCCTCTTTCATCAATTTCAATAGATCTAGTCGAATATCAACTCTGACATTACAACTCCAAGATATTTTTTTATTTATACCTTTCTTAATTATTAAATTACAAACTTCTTCAACGTGTTTTGGAACAGCCGTAAAAGTATCTGTTTCGAACATTATTTCTTTAATGTCTGGATACATTTTTAAGTCATATTCCATTTCCGCCACCACTTTTTTAGGATCTCTCAGTCTCAATTGTCGACCATTCATTAATTGAGTTTCTCGACAAAAAGTACAAAGACCAAAACAACCTCGACCACTATACAAAGTCAAAAACGGAAATCTTTTTCCTGCATCATGGTACCAATGCGGATCAATCAAATCCCAAGCCGGAAAAGGTAATTCATTAACATCAAGAGGAAGTCTTCTTTCATTTTTTACAATTTTTCTTCCATCTTTGTAAACAATCCCTTTAACTTTATCTAAACTCATACCGTTTGCAATATCCCGAATAGTATAATCATATTCGCCTACAGCCACCGCATCTAAACACTTTCCAATCTTAAAAGTATTCTCAGGTACAGCCGAAACATGAGCTCCAACAGCCACTGTAATCGCTTTTTTATTAATCTTCTTAGCCAAACATGCATAAGATAAATCACTATAAATACTTGGAGTTGTTGTATGAACAATAACCAAATCCGGGTTAATCTTTTTCAATTCATTTCTCACTTGAGATTTTGTTAAATTTCTTGCTGCACCCTCAATAAAATAAATCTCATGACCAGCCTCTCTTAAAACAGCTAGCGCGATTAATGCATTTTCCGGATGTCTCTGGACTCTACCCCTACTTTTCGCCGCCCAACGTGCTGACCTTACAAAATCTTTACCAAATGATGGGTTTACAAAAACTACTTTCATAGCCAATTCTAACTCATTTGATAGAATAAAACTATAAACAACGTCCAACCTAGAAAATAAACAAAAACTATCAGACGCAAAGAATTGATTTATATTAAGTGAAAAATATGAAACCAAGTTTAAATTATATAAAAAAACAAATCAGCGATTTCGAAGAATGGGGTTGGTCTGGAGTTTTGACCAAAATCAAAAATAGACTTTCTAACCCAATTGTTAAAATAAAAATCAAAAACAATCTTCTTTTAGCCAAAAAACAAAATAAAAAAACAATTTTGATTATCAACGGTGCCGAAAAAACTGTTTCAGAAATTCATCGAATTTTTCATCTAGAAAATAAATTAGACATAGCTGGCCTTATTCACTTCACTCTTACTGGAAACTTACTTAACCGTCTTGTTACCAAAAAAATATATGATTTTGATCTACTTTATATCCACCGATGCTATTGTCAGGAAAATATTACTAATCTAATCGAAAAATTTAAAAGTAGTGGCAAAAAAGTAATTTACGATGTTGATGATCTTATTTTTGACCAAGACCAAATTCAAAAAATCAGTTTTTTAAAAACCGCTGACGAAAACATTCGCCAACACTTTATAAAAAATACCGATAGTTATTTAAAAATAATAAAAATGGCTGACATAGTTATCACTCCTACTGATTTTCTATCTAAATACATTAAAACCAAATACCATTTAAATACTGCCGTTTTAAGAAACCATTTAGATCAAAGAAGTTTAAATTCTGGAGAAAAAATCTATCATCAGACAAAAAACAAAAAAACAAACAACATTATTATTGGTTACTTTGCTGGAACTAAAACTCATCAAAATGATTTTGAAATAATTCACGAATCTTTGACTAAAATTTTAAAAGAGAATCCACAAGTTAAATTAAAAATAGTTGGCGACCCTTCATTAGCTGAAGTCTTTAAAAATTTTCCCGAACAAATATCTACTCATAAAAAGGTTCCATACAAAAGATTAATGAAACTTTACCGAGATATCGATATTAATCTTGCTCCACTAGAAGTCGGCAATGATTTTTGCGAAAGTAAAAGCGAACTTAAATATTTCTTTGCCGGTGCTTGTGGTATCCCCACCATAGCTTCAGCCACAGATGCATTTAAGTACGCCATTAAAAATGGACAAAACGGATATTTAGCTAATACAGAAAACGACTGGTATAAGTATTTAGACATTTTAATTAAAAATAAAACCATAAGAAAAAATATGGGCAAATTAACTTTTAAACATGCCCGATCTGCATACGACCCAAAATATCAATCACAACAACTAATAAAAATACTTAAACAGGTAAAATTTTTATGAATAATTTAAATCGAATTAATAGCGTCAGTTTTATTATCCCTACCTGGAACAAAAAGGATTTAGTTATAAAATGTCTTCAATTACTTCACCAACAACTTTCAAAAGAATGTCAAGAAATCTCTACAGAAATCATCGTTGTCGACAACGGCTCCACCGATGGTACTAATGTTGAGCTAAAAAAACTTAAAATACCAAATACTAAATACCTAATACTAGATACTAATTTAGGATTCGCCAAAGCAGTTAATTTGGCTGTTAAACAAGCCAAATACGACTACCTCTATCTTCTAAATAACGATATGGAAGTTCAACCAGGATTTTTTAAAGAAATTATTGATACTGCCGATAATCTACTTCAAAAAAATATTAACTTTTTTGGTATTTCCTCACAGATCTTTTTCTTCGATCCATCAATTAAACGAGTTGAATCTGGTAAAACTTGGACCAATTTTAAAAACGGCAAATTATTAGTCGGTCATGAATTGAATCCCCAAGATCTTAAAAATATCTCTCTTACTGCTTATTGCGGCGGAGGATCGTCATTAATTAATAAAGAAATATTTGATTTATTAGGAGGATTTGATGCCGCAGTTTACACCCCTATGTACGACGAAGATCTTGATTTGGGTTTTGTCGCCTGGAAAAAGGGTTATCCATCATTCTTTTGTCCTAACTCTCATGTTACCCATCATCACCGCAGTAGTAGTAAACTTTTGTCTGTTAGCCCCGATTATTATATTCACAAAAACTTCCTTTCTTTCTGTTTAAAAAATTTTGATAGTTGGTCATTAATCTTTAAAATATTTCTATATTGTCCATTATATTTAATTTTCAAAAAAGATTATTTTAAATACTTAATTGACAATATAAAAAATTTAAACAATATCAAAAAATCTAAAAATAATCTAAAATCAATTCCTAATAAATATCGAGATACCGAATTAGTTAACTTCAAAGAATTTAGTAAACACCATGAAAACCAATACCAAATCTAATCTTCTTCTTGTCTCTGCTATTCCACCTCAACCCCAAAACAGTGGGGGAGCCACTCGAATTCAAAATACCATTACTCAATTATCAAAGTATTACCACATAGACTTTGTTACCTTTGATGAATCAAACATTAAAACCCAACCAAAAAACTTTTCTCTATTTTTTACCAAATTTATTCCTTACTGGTTTTCTCCTTGGTATAGTTCAAATTTAATCTCAAAAATAGTGGATATGGCTAACCAAAAACACTACGACATTATCCAAGTTGAATTTAGTCAATTACTTTACTTAATCAAATATTTACCCAAAAATACAAAAAAAATCTTTACTGCCCACGATATTTCTTCTATCTCTTTTTACCGCCGGATTTCAGAAAGTAATCCATCAATTTTAAAAAAAATAATTCGATATCTTCTTTTTCTTCAAATTTATCTTTACGAAAAAAAATATCTACCCCAGTACGATACCCTAATTACAGTTAGCCAAAAAGACCAGCAAACCCTTAAACAACATTTACCTGATAAAAATATAATTTGTTTAGAAAATGGTATTACCAAGATTAATTTTCTTAAAAAAACTCCTTCAAAAATAATTAAATTAGGCTATATTGGCTCTTTTGAACACACACCCAATTTAAATGCCGTCAAATATTTCTTTGATCAAATTGCTCCATTGCTAGACCAAGAAAAAATCAACTATGAATTTTATTTAGCCGGCAAAAACGATTCTGAATTTATCAAAAAAAACTTCCCAAAAATTATTAACCTTGGCCAAGTCAAAGAAACTATCGATTTTTACCAAAAAATCGACTGTCTTATTGCTCCAATTTTTTCCGGCTCTGGTAGCCGCATTAAAATTCTCGAATCGCTTAGCTTTGGTGTTCCGGTCATCTCTAGCTCTATCGGAGCTGAAGGTATCAGTATAAATTCCGATTATCTCCAAATTGCCACCACTCCTTATGAATATATTCAATCTATCCAAAAACTTTACCAATTAAACCATAACCAATTGTCTCAACAGTTAAAACCACTCTTGTGGGAAAACATATTTACTAAATATTCCAACTAATTAACCCTTAGCTACAAATACTCTTATTAAAATCCAACAAAACTTTTAAAAACATTTTTTCTGATTTCTTCCACTCAAATTTTTTAACCGTTTTTATTCCATTACCTACCAATTTTGTTTGTAAAGAATTACTTTCCACTATTTTTACAAAAGCATTGTATATGCCCTTATAATCTCCATTATTAACCAAAATACAATTTGACCCGTCTTCTGCATAATTTATATGTCCACCGTTTTTTGTTGTAATAACAGGTGTGCCGCAAGCCATTGCTTCTAACGAAGTCAATCCAAAACTTTCAGCCCTACTGGCACAAATATAAACAACTGCTTTTTGATATAAATCCGCTAGTTGCTTACGACTCTTGTACTTCACATATTGGATACCACCGCATTTCTTATTTTCTAGATTTGGAGAGATAACTAATGCATAAATATCTGGATATTCTTTTCTAATTAAACTAAATGATTTTTTAAAAACATCAAAGCCTTTCGGTTTATTTGGTCTACCAACAAACAAAACATAATTACTTTTATTTTGGCCCTTACCCTGAATAAATTCATTAAAATCTATTCCATTAGGAATATAGTACTTACCACAAAAATATCTTTTAAATACGTCTTTAAATAATTTTGAAACATAAAAAACACCATCAATATTCCTACTTATAATTTTACTATTCAAAACCAACCTTATATACGGTCCAACCCATAATGTATCCAAAGAATCTTGAAATATAGGGATAATTTTACAATTTATTTTTTTTATTTTCCTTGCCAAAATCGCATGAATCCATAAAGGGGTATAAATAGGAATAATTACATCACAATCACTAATTAATCGAATAATCCTCCGTAAATAAACTAGTTGAAAAAAGAAAAAATCCAGGTACTTAATTTTTACCCTATGATACTTAATAACTTTAATTCTTTTATCTAATGAAAAAGCCACAGGTTTATCGGTCGTAATTATTGTCACTTCAAACCCATTTTTTAACAAAACATCTATATACCTCAGCATGATAATATTTCCACCATGCATTTCTAATGTTGGAGTTAAAAAAGTTACTTTAAACACTTATAACCGACGACAAACAAATAAATAATAGTTTCTATAAAAAAAATAGACAATTTTTTTTGTCCAAAAATTATTAACTAAAACAAAATCTAATATTGAGTTAAATTTATTAAAAAAACTTTTATCTTTAATTTTTCTATTCTTCTGGATTTTTATTCTTTCAAGTTTTATTGAATCTAAATTACTAAATAAAAAAATATAAGACCTAAATTTAGGGATAAACCACCCATTTAAAATGGAGTATATCATCACAGCAAATTCATTAAATATAATTATTGGGACTAACAAAATCAATGTTTTTTTCTCATAATTTTTATAAATCATCATCAATCTATTCTTTTCAGACTGATACCACTTATTTTTATTTTTTGAAAAAGAATATTTGTGCCAAATTTTCCCCTCCACTGATACAAAGTGTTTATAACCCATTATTAACCCTCTCCAGGAATAATCTTGATCTTCATTATACATAAAAAACCTTTCATCAAATAAGCCAACATTTTTATAGTAATCTTTCGATATTAACATTGCTGTACCAGAAACAGAGATAATTTCCTTGTCATTTTTTGGGATTTTTTCAGACATATATCCACCACAATATCCAAAGCCCAAATAATGAATTACATTACCAATTGAATTTATTTTTTCAGGATTATCATAAAGCATCACCACGGGTTGAATCAATCCAACTTTATTTTTCTTTGACTGATTTTTATAAGTTGTAATCAAATTAAGTACAAAATTTTTATCTGCTTTGGTATCAGCATTCATAACTAAAGAAAAATCAGCCCCCTTATCAAAAGCCATTTTAATTAACCGATTGTTTCCACCAGCATAACCAGTGTTTTCTTCAAATCGAAATGTTTTTACCTTAGGAAAATTTTCATTTAAATATTCTACCGAACCATCGTTTGAATTATTGTCAGCAAACCAAATCTCATAGTTTTTGTAACTTTGGTTTAACAAAGAAGGGATACAATCTTCCAAATAACCCACAGATTTGTAACCCAAAATCAAAACAATTACCTTATTTTCCACTTTTAACTTTTTTAACCGTTATTTTTCTTACTAGTCTCTCTATTTTATCTTCTAGGTTTCTTATTTTAATATTATTTTCTATAGTCACATAGGTCAATATCATAAAAGTTCCTATCATTCCTAAATCCATAACTCTAACTATAAATAATTCTTTCAAAAGAGGCTCTAACAATTTTGGGAATAAAGATAAAAAGGCAAAAACACCAAAAATAACTAACCAAGAAAAGAAAAACTTATTGGAAATATTTTTCTTCTTCCAATGCAAAAATAAAGAATAAGTCATTAATAAGGCAAAAGCTATCAAAACCAATTGCAAAGTAATTATATTCATTTCTCAAAATACCAAAAGGGAATTTTACCTAAAATTTTAAAAGCATCAAAAATTGTCACCCCTTTGTACTTATCAATATAAATTGTATCAATTTTAATTTCAGAAAAGGGGATTTTGTTTCGACCTACTTTTGTGGCCATTTCCGTCTCGATTCCATACCGAGTAGACTTCCAAATAATTTTTTTATAAACCTCTTTTCTAAAACCTAAAAACCCACATAATAAATCTTTACGTTTAACATTAAATAAAGTTTTTATTAACCATCCAGCAAATTTATTACCATTTCGTCTAATCCACGGTGATTTTTTATTTAATTCTCTATAACCAAAAACAATTGGATACTTATCCAACTCCTCAATAAACTTTGGTAAATATTTCGGATTATGTTGACCATCAGCATCAACAAAAATCACTGCCTCAGCCCCCATTTTCCAGGCGATTCTTGCTCCCGTTTTCATTGCCGCCCCTTTACCTAAATTTACCATATGACTAGCAATAGTTACTCTTTTGTTTTTTTTAAATGATTTATTAGCAATCTTTAAAGAATTATCACTCGAACCATCATCAACCAAAACGATTTTTATTTTTTTATCCACCAACAAAATTTTATTTACCGTCTCTATTGCTCGATATTCTTCGTTAAAAACAGGTAAAACTATAAAAATATTCATTTATTTTCCTTTAATTTGCTAACCAATTCACCATATAAAGCTGGTAATAATAAACCTAAGATAACATACAATGGCCAAAACTTATTTATATCAATAAAACTAGGACAATAAGGATACAAGGTTAATAAGGAATAAAAATCATCCAAAATATGATAAGCCTTAAAAAACACCAAACTAATTACAAAAAATACCAAAAATTGAAACATCATTATATATAAACTATTTCTACCAATGATATGTAAAATATCATTTTCATTCTTTATAATCTTATCTAAACCTTTAGCCATAAAAATCGAAATATAAATACCAATAATGCTAGTGACTACAGGAACAAAAACATGTCCATAAAATTCTGTCGAAACAAAACTAAATTTCAAATTTATACCACTTGCTAATAAAAACGACATTAATATAAAAGATAAAGCTAAATTCTTCCCTGTAAAAATATTAATCTTATTTTCAATATTTTTTTTATAAAAAAATCCCAAATAATAAAACATTATTCCAATAGTAGTTCTTAAAAACATAACTATAAACTCATTTTTTGCCCAGCTTTGGTTACTAAAATAAATCGATATTATTCCAAAAAACAAAAAAAATAAAACCTGATATCTATCTTTTTTAAAGACTTTTCTTATTAATGGAAATAGAAAAATAAAAATAGTCTGAACCAAAAATAATGACAAAATAAACCAAGCTGGACCAAGCAAAAACCCTGGATTCCCTGGGCCAACAGTAAATGGTTTAATAAAAATTGTATACCAAGAAATAGTTCCCAAGGAGATACTATATTTCCACTGAATCAATAATGAAAAAATAATCATTATAAAAAAATAAAAATAAAACAGACCAACATTTTTTTTAAATTTAGACCAAACATATTTCCGTTTTTCTTTTTCGTGACTTTCATTATAAAAATATCCAGAAATAAAATAAAAAAGTGGCATATGAAAAGAATAGGACTGCCTTAATCCAGAAAACAGTTGAGCATAAATGTGTCCCACCACCACGTGAACAATACCAATCATCTTCAATAAATTCATTTCCGTATTAAACTTTTCTTTATTTTTATGACTTATCATTTTCCCTTAAGTGACAATTTATATAATTTACACTCACCTAGACAACCTTCATCCACCTGAGTAAACTTAAAAACTTTTTCCAAATCATAATACTGAGAATCCATATTACCCTTGTAATAAGTCAAATAATAATTTGTTACATAAAGTTCATTACCTTCATTTAAAATCCTCTTATATAAATCCACTATTGTCTTATCTTTTTCTAAATATTTATCAATGAAACCTTTTCCCGGACCAGCAAATTCCTGACCTGGAGATAACGGTAAAAAGTTGTAATTTCCGTTACCAAAATACATAATATAAAAAGGATTTAACAAAGTTCCCAAATAAACATTTTTTTTATTAGAGAAATAATTATTCAATCTGGTAATTGCGATATGATGCCAAGGTTTTTCATTCTCCTCTAACCTATTATTTAATATCTGTCTTTTTAAAGAAGTAACTTTTCTTTCGTAAAAACCGTTAACTGTATATCTCGACAAAAAATAAATTGCCATAAATATAACCAACCAGACTTTACTTTTCAATTTATCAAAAATCACACCAGCAAAAATCAAATACAAAGGGATCACTACTGAAATATATCTTCCTTCTGGATAACTCATCATTGAGTGGAACACAGTTACACCTAAAATAACTCCCAACAAAACTAATATTTTATTTCGATATTTTTTAAAAACTAATCCTAAAACTAAACCAATCAAACAAACTACCGACATTATTGTTTCTATTTGCTGATTTTGATACCAAAGATAACTCCCTCCAATACCTAAAAATTCTTTCAAATAAATTGGTAAAGTTTTAGAAACAAATTTTAAAGAAAATCCCGCAGAAGCACTGGGTAATTCTTTAATTGCTGGCCAAGCTATTTTGATAAAAGCCACTGTCACTCCAACCAAAATTAATATTCCAAATACCAATAAAATTATTTTCGGTAACTTTTTCCAGAATTTTGATTTAATCAATTTAGCTAACAAAACTAAACCACAAATTAATAATGTCGGAAAAGTAGAAATTTTCGTAAAAGCCAACATACCCATCACTAACAAAGTAAAAATAAAATTGGATATATTAAATTTTTTAAAAGTCAGTATAACCAACATCAATGTCAAAGGAATTAGAATATTTTCTGGCATTAATAAAGTCGGCAAGTTATAAAAATAAAAATTCGTCACAAATATTAATCCCAAACAAAAAGCCAAGAATAATCTTTCCTTACTAAAAAAATTAGTAACTAATTTTAAAAACAAATAAATACTGATTATCCCTAAAACTAAATTAGCATAATAATACGATCTAACATCATTAAAAACTTTAAAAAACGGAATTAAATATATACTATATATAGGTGTTGGCAACGGTGGTATTTGAACCCCAAATGCTTCCATCTTAAAACCCTTACCATGAACAAAGTTCCACGCCGGCACCGAATAATAAAAAACATCAGGAGAAGGTTCTAAATTAGGAATTAGACTATTTTCTTTAAACGGATTCTTGTAAGCCAAAACCAAATAAATCGACACACAAATAACAAAAGAAATCCAAAATCCAAATCTATCAAAAAACCTTTTCATAAGCTCATTTTATTCCAAAAACTCCACATTCTAAAGCATTAATTTTTCCCAATTAAACAAAATTTACTTAAAGTGGTACAATCCGCGTATTAATTTATTTCCCTGCGCCCGCGCAGATAAAAAATATATTAAGGCACCTTAATGTTTTATGTTGGTTTATACTAAGACCAATTAAGGGAGGTTTAATTTATGTCTGATTTGATTATTGGTTTTAGCGCCCTGTCTGTCATCATCGTCATCATAATGATTATCTTGATGCCAAAAGACAACCCAAAAAGAGACGAAAAACTCAATACTTTGATAAAGTACCTTGAAGAAAACTACAAAAATCTACCTCTATCAGTTATCGATAAATTAAATGAGGCAAAATCCTCCGACACCACTAAAGCACAAGAGTTAATAAACGAAATAGCTGAATATTTTGGTCAAAGATGCGTCGATAGACATCTAGACTGCCTGCTCATCGAAATCAGCGCCACTCTTGAACTCGAAGTAATCAAACAAAAAAGTAAAGAGGAGTAAAATGACCATGTCAACAATGCTTTACAATCTCATGGAGGGGATTATCTGGTGGGGAACTTTACTTTTGATGGTACTAATAATATTAGGACCGACCGTCTTCTTCGCCTGGAGGATGACGAAACCACCAACACAATAAGACCAACTGAATCACAATACCGGCAGGTAATTGCACCAGCAATACCTGCCGATTTCTTTTTAAAAAAAATATCTTCCCACCGAAATATATTTAAATCCCTTCCGTCTCATTTCTTTCGGTTCAAAAATATTTCTTCCATCAACTACGTTTGGCAAATTCATTTTTAATTTTATTTTATCCAAATCGACTACTTTAAACTCTGGCCATTCTGTTACAATCACCAAACAATCTGTATTTTTAACAGAACCTTCAAGACTTTTTTCATAAACTACATTACCATCCAAAAATTTACTTGCCTGTTTTTGGGCAATCGGATCAAATACTCGGACAGTTGCTCCTCGATCCAAAAGTTGTTTAATTACCACCAAGGCTGGGGCTTCACGAACATCATCAGTATGAGGTTTAAATGCTAAACCCCATAAAGTAATATTTTTCCCATGCAAATCATCACCCAACAATTTCTGTATTTTCCCTAATAATGATTGCTTTTGGGCATTATTAGTTCCCTCAACTTCTTCCAAAATTCCAAATCTCACCCCATTCTCTTGAGCGATTTGGATTAAACCCTTAACATCTTTAGGAAAACAGCTACCACCATAACCAACTCCAGCATGTAAAAACGCTTTTTGGCCAATTCTTTTATCCAGCATCATCCCTTGTGATACTTTTTCCACATCAGCACCAAGTTTTTCACACAAATTAGCAATCGAGTTTATAAAAGATATCTCTGTTGCCAAAAAAGAATTGGAGGCATATTTAATCATTTCCGCTGTTTTAATATCTGTCACTACCAAATTCTCTGTTCCAAAATTACTATAAAGCTCACACATTATTTTTTCCGCTCTAGCTGAAGATGTCCCAATTATCACTCTGTCTGGATTCATAAAATCAGCAATAGCCGATCCTTCTCTTAAAAATTCAGGGTTTGAAACAACATCAAACTCGCCCTTATATTGCTCATCAATAATTTTGGTAACCACATCTCCAGTACCAATCGGTACCGTTGATTTATTTATAACCACCTTATAACCATTCATATTTTTACCCACTGATTTAGCTGCTGCCTTTACATAATCTAAATTTACACTTCCATCTGGCATTGGTGGAGTCCCTACTGCAATAAAAACTATTTCTGAATTTTTAACTGCCTTAGCAATATCCGTTGTAAAACTTAATCGACCTTGACTGGAATTTTCTTTAACTAACTCATCCAATCCCTGTTCATAAATCGGAATAACTCCTTTATTGAGTCCATCAATTCTTTCCTTATCGATATCTACTCCAATAACTTCATTGCCCATCTCTGCCAGGCAAGTTCCAGTTACTAAACCAACATAACCAACTCCGATTACTGTTATTTTCTTCATATAGAAGCATTATAAGGTCTATTTGCCGAAAATCAAAAGAGTTTAAATCATCTGACAAACTTTTTGATGCCATTTCCAGGCACTGGAAACAATAGTTTCCAAATCAGCATATTGTGGTTCCCATTTTAAAATTTCTTTAGCCAACTTAGAATCTGCCACTAGTTCCGGTGGATCGCCGGCTCTCCTTTCAGCTTCTGTCACTTTAAAATCAATACCAGTTATTTTTTTTGCTGCCTCTATTACTTCTTTCACTGAAAAACCCTTACCATTACCCAAATTAAAACACTGACTTTCTTTACCATCCAACAAATATTTCAAAGCTAATACATGAGCCGAAGCCAAATCAGTCACATGGATATAATCACGGACACAAGTACCATCTGGAGTAGGGTAGTCTGTCCCAAAAACCTTTATATCTTCTCTTCTTCCAATTGCTGCATCCAAAACTAACGGAATTAAATTTGAACTACTTCCTGGCCACTCACCTACCTCAGCTTCCAAATCAGCTCCACAAGCATTGAAATATCTCAAAGACACGTATTTCATTCCATAAGCTTTATCGTAATCTCGCATAATATGTTCCACTATTAATTTCGTTTCACCATAAGGATTAATCGGACTTTGAGGGTGTTTTTCGTCTATTGGAATATATTTTGGTTCACCAAAAGTTGCTGCTGATGAAGAAAAAATAAATTTATTGACTCCATTTTCTTTCATTACTTCAAACAAATTTAAAGTATTAGCTACATTATTTTTGTAATACTTTTGTGGATCAGTTACCGATTCTCCCACCGCTTTATAAGCCGCAAAATGTAATACTGCCTCAATCGGATATTTCTTAAAAACAGTTCTAATATCCTCAATTTTTGCCAAATCACCTTCAAAAAATTCACCCCATTTAACCAACTCCTTTTTGCCAGAATACAAATTATCAAATACTACTGTTTTAAAACCCTCTTTATTTAATTCTTTATTAATATGTGAACCAATATAACCTGCACCGCCAACAATTAAAATCATAATTTAGCAATTAGCTAATAGTTAGTAGCTAATAGTAATAAATAAATAAATAATTATTTTATTTTTGTAATAAAGGAGTTTAACATCTTAGCAACTTCTATCGAAAGTTCGTTAAGTTTGACAAGATCATGTTCGGTAATATATTTCAAATCTTTTGAAAGTTCTAAAAAATATTGAGTTTCAGCCAAAGATCCTCTAGCTTGTACCAAAAATTGACAAAATTCTTTATCTGTTTTCCTAGCACTACCTTCAACAATATTAGCAGGAACAGAACTAGATGCTCTCCTTAACTGAGATACAATTCCAAATAATTCACTTTTTGGATATTTCGCTGTAATTTTATACACCTCTAAAGTAAGTTCGTGAGCTTTTTTCCAAACCAACAGATTATGATAAAGCATAATCCATTTTACTATTTACTCTTGGCTACTTACTACTAGCTATTAGCTATTTACTAACTTTCTCCCAAGGATATTCACTATTACCAAAATGACCATATCTAGCCGTTTTTTGATAAATCGGTCGTTTTAAATCAAACTTTTCAATAATTCCTTTAACTGATAAATCCATCAAATTCCAAGCAAAATTTTCTATTTTTTCAAGACTGACTTTTTCTGTACCAAAAGTTTCAATTGATTTAACTATCGGATCTTTCTGTCCAATTACATAAGCCAACTGTACTTCACACCTATCACTTAACCCCTTAGCTACAATATTTTTTGCCAAAAATCTGGCGGCATAAGCCGCACTTCTGTCAACTTTAGTCGGATCTTTACCAGAAAAACATCCACCACCAATTCGACCCATACCACCATAAGTATCCACCACAATTTTTCTCCCAGTTACTCCAGTGTCACTGGCTGGACCACCAATTTCCCATTTACCAGTTCCATTAAAAACAACTTCTTTCAAATCAATTTTATTTAAATTGTACTTTTCTAAAACCGGTATAACCGCCAAATTATACAAATCATTTTTTGCCTGATTAACATCAATTTTGGGGTCAAACGGTTTAGCCAAAACTATTTTTTCTACTTTTACTGGTTTCCCATCTTTATAACTCACCCCCACCTCAGCTTTACCATCGGGTCTTAAATAGGTTAATTTTCCAAATTGTAATTCATCCATTTTTCGGCACAATTCATGAGACAAAACTATTGGTAACGGCATTAGTTGTGGTGTTTCATTACAAGCATATCCAAACATCATTCCTTGATCTCCAGCACCTTCATTATCTACCCCAACCGCAATATCTTTTGATTGTTGATGAATTAAAACTTCAATATCCGAATTCTCATCAAAGCCTAAAACTGAATTCGTATAACCCAACTCTTTTATTTTTTCTTTAATTATATTTTTGTAACCTAACTCAATATTACAAGTAACCTCACCAGCCACCATTACTTTATCAGTCGTTACTAAAGTTTCCACAGCCACTCTGGCATTCTTATCATTTTCTAAAGCACTATCCAATATAGCATCAGATACTTGGTCACAAATTTTATCTGGATGTCCGGCACAAACCGACTCCGAAGTAAAAAGGGGATAATTCATTTTTCCTCCTGTTAATTTATAAAGAGGCTTGTCTTTCTATCTCTAGAAAAAGCACCGCGATTCACCAACTAGTGGACTCGGTTGCTGTTTTTGGTTTCCCAAAAAACTCTTGACAAACTAATGATAATCTAAACAAACTTTTCTGCAATGTCAACTATAATAGTTTCCGAAAATCTTCAAAAATCTTCTTTTGATTTACGTTTTTCAAATTCAATTCATTCAAATCAGTTTTTTTATCAACCCAAATATAATTAATGTGTTCATCACTCAAATGAACATTAAAGTTACCCTTTAAACTAACTTCATAAAAAAATGTCATTAATGCCCAACCGTCACCAAACTTATAATCATATCTCTGGTCTATTCCAACTAAATCTCTAATATCTTCTCTTGACAGTTTCAACCCCAATTCTTCCTTTAATTCTCTCATTAATGAATCTTTTAATACTTCACCCTCATCAACCCTTCCACCAGGAGCTTCCCATAAACCATCATGTTCCTGAAGTAGTAAAAATTTAGCACCACATTTAATCAAACCTTTAACCGAAACGTGAAATTTTTGAAAATTTTTACTCATTTGATTTTTCCTTTCTTTAAATTACTTACTTCAATACTTTTCTTAAAATCTGGCGTTAAAGTAATTAATCCACCAAGTAAAGAACTGAATATTCCTAATATTCCAGAAAGAGTTGATGCTAACAAAACACTTTCTGGTGATCTAGCTAAAGCTCCAAAAAAGAACAGATAAAGCTGTTCTCTGGCTCCAAAACCGGCAAATGAAATAGGTAAAATCAAAATCATCGAAATTATTGGCAAATAAATAAATATCGACATAATTGATAAGCCAGCCCCAAAATACCAACTAATAAACCACATTTGACAAATCCAAAGAAATTCACTGATTAATGAAATAAGTGTACCTTTAAATATTTGTTTTACATTTCCTTTATTTACTAATTCAGAAACCACTTTAAATTTTTCTAACCATTTAATTTTCCAAATTTTAGTTAAATCAAAAAATATCAAAGCTACATAAAAAATCACACACGCAGTCAATAAACCCAAAAAAACCAATTCTATTATCCAAGGAACATTTACTCCTTTAAATCTAGCCAAAATCAACATTACTACTCCAGCCAAAACAAACATCGACATCCCAATAAACCTATCCAAAATTACTGAACCTAACAATTTGGTTTTTGGAATTTCCGGATATTTTTCATCCACAATTATCCATTTAAAAACATCACCCGCTGCTGCTGTTGGGAAAAATAATCCATAAAAAGCCGCCGCCAATGTTGATTTAGTAAAAACCCAAACATCTCTTAATTTAGGTTTTTTAATCAATAACATCGACCATCGATATGAAACCAAAAAAGTCATTAAAAAACTTATCAAAACATTCATTACCACAAACCAAGGTTTTACTCCTACCAATTGTTTTAACAACATCCCTATATCAACCCTTTTAAAGGCAAAATATATTAAAACCACCGAAAAACTAAACCTTAACCATTTTGAACTAAAAATCTTTTTCAACATAAGCTAATTGTTAGCATACCACGTGTGATATAACCAATTCATCAGATTATGCAAAAAGTTCTTTTGATTAGCCATATTTTTCCTCCAGCTACTGATGGTGGCTCACGTGTAATTTATCAACTTGGTCAACATTTATCAAAATCACAATATCAAACACTTTATTTATCATCCGACTGCTCCAGTACTGATGATTTCACCAAATCAAATAAAATTCCCTGCCCTGTCAAGGGAAGGGTTAGGGAAGGGTTTTATTTACCTGTTTATCACCATCTTCGTCGTCCATTTAAATTTATAAATTTATTTTTAGTCAAAAAATCGTATCTTCACCAATTTTTGTCCGTCTGTCAAAAAGGACCTGTTTTTAAACTTATCCCATTTATAAAAACAACTGTTCAAATTATAAAATTTAATCCAGATTTAATTATTGCCGGGCCGCTACCAACCACTATCATTCTCTACGCTAATTTCCTAAAAAAGATCACCAATTTATATAACCGTATAACCAATTTCCCCTCCATTCTTCAAGGGAGGGGATTAAGGGGTGGGTTTTGTCATCTCTTAATAAACGCTTCTTTTCACCAAACTGACTCAGATTTCTATCAACAACCACTTATTAAAACTCTACAACAAGCCGACTACCTTTGGACTTTAACTCAATATGAATCAGATTTTTTTATTCAAAAGTTAAACATCAACCCCAACAAAATTATTCTTGCCGGCAACGGTATCAATCAAAATTTTCTCATTAAAGAGAAAAAAGTAACTCCCTGCCCTGTCCAGGTCCATAGATACCCCGGAGAGAGTAGAAGGGTTGGGGAAGGATTTCGTATTTTATTTATCGGTTCTCTCTCTGCCCATAAAGGTCTAAACACTCTTATTAATTCTTTCTCCGAAGTTTATGACCAATATCCCAATATTTCTTTAACTATTGCCGGTCAAAAAACACTCTACTATCCAGAAATTATAAAAATAATCAAACATCAACCAAAAGCAATTCGAAAACAAATAAAGTTCATTTTTAATTTTCCTCAAGACCAACTTTCCAAATTAATAGATCAATCAAATGTTTTAGTCCTACCCTCAAGCCAAGAAAGTTTCGGCTTGGTTTTAATTGAATCTTGGGCCAGATTAAAACCAGTAATCACTTCAGATATTCCACCTCTAAAAGAATTAGTTACCAAAACACACGGAGGTTTAGCCTTTACCGACAAAGATTGTCATGATCTTACTCAAAAAATTATTCAACTAATTAAATCACCTGAAAAATGTCATCAACTTGGACAAAACGGTCATAATTATGTTAAAAATAATTACACATGGTTCACCGTCACTCAAAAGATTTGTCAAAAAATTTCATTATAAAGGTAGTATTGGTCGGAGTCGTTATTTTTGTTGGACTTTTCCTAATTATTAGACAAAATAGGGTAACTTATCCAAGTAATATCAGTATTTTTATCAAAGACCAGGGTTATTACTTAGAAGTTGCTCATACTAAAAAAGATCAACAGAAAGGTTTATCTAATAGAGATAATCTTTGTTTTAACTGCGGTATGATTTTCGTTTTTAATAAATCTGGTAAACATCCATTTTGGATGAAAGATACTCACATTCCACTAGACATGATTTGGTTAGATTCTAAATTCCAAGTTGTTAAAATCATCACCGCTATAAAAACCGATTCAGAGGATATTTACACTAACGATAAAGCCGCCAAATATGTCATTGAATTAAACGCTAACGATTCTTTAAAGCTCGGGCTAAAAGTTGGCGATACTATTGAAATTCCTAAATTTTAATGCCCGATAATCCGAATTTTTCTCTAATCATTCCTAATTACAATGGTGCCGATTTTATTTCTAATTCTCTAAGTTCAATTAATTCTGCTATCAAAAATTGTCCTCATTCTAAATTTGAAATTATTATTGTCGACAATGGTTCTACCGACAATAGTCTCTCTAAAATTAAAAAATTTACAAATTCATTAAAAATTGAAAATTATAAATTAAAAATTATCAAGAATAAATTTAATAGTGGTTTTTCTTATGCCGTTAATCAAGGAATTGACCAAAGTAAATATGAATATACTGTTTTGATAAACAATGACATAATTTTAAAACCTGATTGGTTTAAGTTAATTTCTCAAACCATAATTAAAAATAAAAATCCTAAAATCACCAGCTATTTTGGTACTATTCTTAACAAAACCGGAGACAAATACGAATCACAAGGTCTAAAATTTTTTCCATCAGGCAAATGTCTAAATATTTCCAATAGTCAAAAATTTCGTGAATCAGAAATCATAAATCTTGAAACAAAAATTATCTGGGGTGGTTCAGGTGCTCTTGTTGTTTATCAAAAAAACGTTCTCCAAAAAATCGGCTGTTTTGACCCAGATTTTTTTGCTTATTTAGAAGATGTCGATCTTAACCTTAGATTAAATAATTTTGGATACCAAACTCTGTATATTCCTCAAGCCATTTCCTATCATTTTGGTGGTGGTACTAGTCGAAAAATGAATAATTTTCGCTATCGGATGGATGTCCGAAATTGGTTCTACATTATAATTAAAAATTATTCTGTCAAAGAATTTTGGTCTAATATCTTTCCCATGATAATCGAAAGACTTAGAAATTTATCTGGCCTTATCAAAAATAGTATTCCTATATATCAAATAAAATCCATTTGGCTAATCCCAAAAGACATTTTTCAAATTTATCTTGAAGTTTTTAAAAACCTGACCAAAATGCGTCAAAAATACTACCAAACCCAAAAACTGTTAAAATCAGCTAATTAACTTTATACTTTCAACTTTTTACTTTATACTCTGGCTATGATAATCGGTATTGATGTTTCTTCAGTTAGCTACCAAACAGGCGTTAGTAATTACACCCTAAATCTAGTTAGAAATCTGGTTAAACTCGACAAAACTAATCAGTACAAACTATTTTATTCTTCACTCAGACTTCCTTTACCTAATGAAATCAAAAAACTTTCTCAATACAAAAATGTAACTATCTATCAATTTCGTTTACCCCCCACTTTACTTCAAATTCTTTGGAATCAATTAAGGTTAATTCCAATAGAAATGCTTATTGGTAAATGTGATATTTTCCATACTTCCGATTGGACTCAGCCGCCAACCGTATCTGCCAAAACTATTACTACCGTTCACGATTTAACCCCATTTTTACACCCCGAGTGGCATCATCCAAAAGTTATTAATGCTCATCGTCGAAAAATGTCTTGGGCTAGCAAAAAATGTTCTCAATTTATTTGCGTTTCTCAAAATACTCAATCAGATCTCTTAAAACTATTTCCCAAAATTGATAAATCAAAAACTACAGTAATTTATGAATCAGCCGAATCTAAATACAGTCAATTTCTTAAACTATCGACCAAAATTCAAGAAAAGAAAAAAGACGTTATCAAAAAACAATATGGTCTAGAAAATTTTATCTTAGCCCAAGGTACCAGAGAACCCAGAAAAAATCTTGACCGGCTAATTAAAGCTTTCTTGATTTTCAGAAAAAAATATCCCAACACTAAAACCGAATTGGCTATAACTGGCAAATACGGTTGGGGTAACGATATTTCTACTAAAGATTCAAATATTAAAATCCTCGGCTTTATTCCGGAAAAAGATATGGTAGCTCTTCATGCCAGTGCTATTTGTTTAGTTTACCCATCACTTTACGAAGGCTTTGGCTTACCCATAATTAAATCTCTCAAAGTCGGCACTCCAGTAATCACTAGTAATAACTCTTCTCTTAAAGAAATTGCCTCTGAATGTGCCATTTTAGTCGATCCTATGTCAGAAAATGACATAGCCAAAGCCATAGAAAAAATTACTCAGTCGTCAAAACTTCGTCAACAACTTAGCCAAAAGGGGATTGAAGTTGCCAAAAAATTTTCCTGGAAAAAAACTGCTCAACAAACTTTACAAGTTTACAATTCAATTTAAATTTTTTCTGTCTTTCTGACAATCTGACAGATTGAAAAACTGATAAACTTAAACATGATAATCGGTATTGATGGCAATGAAGCCAATATTTCTAATAAAGTTGGTGTTGGTCAATACGCCTTTAAATTACTTTGGCACCTTTATCAACTCGATCAAAAAAATAACTACATTATTTACCTCAAAGAAAAACCTCTATCTGATTTACCTCTACCACGCCAAAATTGGCAATATAAAATCTTTGGGCCGGGTAAACTCTGGACTAGAATCGCGTTACCACTTCATTTATTTACCCAAAAAGAACGGTTAGATTTATTTTATTCCCCCAGCCATTATTCACCATCGTTTTCGCCATTTCCAACCATTCCCACCATTCACGATATTGGTTATTTAAAATTTCAACAACAATTTACTCAAAAAGATCTTTATCAACTTATTAATTGGACAAAAGAATCGCTCAAAAAATCCACTCAAATTGTCACCGTTTCCCAATTTTCCAAAGACGAAATTATTGAAACTTATCATATCAATCCAAACAAAATTCACATTGCTTACAACGGAGTAGACGAACCACCAAAAATTGATCAAAAAATCCAAAATAAAATCTTATCTTCTTATAATCTCAAACCTAACAACTACTATCTCTACTTGGGTACTCTTAAACCCAACAAAAACATTCCATTCCTTATCAAATCATTTGCCCTGTTTCTAAAAAAACAAAAAGAAATGTCCTCCCTTCATCAAGGGAGGATGTCCGAAGGACAGGTGGGTTTAGTTATTGCTGGCAAAAAAGGTTGGCTTTTTGACGAAATTTTTGCCACTGTCAAGCAAGAAGGCATTGAAAATAACGTTGTTTTTACTGATTTTGTCACTGAAGATCAAAAATGGACTCTTTATCAAAATGCTATTGCTTCAGTTTTACCTAGTGTTTACGAAGGCTTTGGTATTCCCGCCATTGAATCAATGAAAATCGGTACTCCAGTTATTGTTTCCGATATACCACCTTTCCGTGAAGTAGTTCAAGACTGTGGTTTATTTATTGACCCATCCAACCCAAACGATCTTTGTCAAAAAATGATTGAAATTAAAAATCCTGAAATTAGGCAAAAATTATCAAAAATCAGCAAACCTCAGGCTGACAAATTTTCTTGGGATTCCACTGCCAAGTCAGTATTACAAGTTTTTGAAAAATTGAATGAATACTGACACTAAAGAACGGTTAAATGCTGAACAATTAAATCAAGCAACAAAGAAAACAATAGAATCAAGATTTCAACAAAGCAATGGTAGTCGGCTCGCCGAAGTGATAACAGGAATGCGTCCAGAAGATCCAAGTATGTTAGATAAACTTATTGAGATACAAGAGCGTATTTACGACAAGTATTCATTCCCTGATTTTTGTCTTTCTTTTAGTGATCAGGAAGAATTCAGAAGATCGATCGATCAAAAATTAAAACAGATTGGAGTCTCGTTTTTAACAAAAACAGAAACTCAAGACTTTTTCAATAAATATCCACAACTCTACGCAACCTATTTTCCACAAAAAAACGCCATAGGAATTAATACCGAACGACAAAAAGAACCTACATATAGTGATTTCGCCTATAATACCACCATTACCCACGAAAGCATACATGCTCTACAATATTTCCGTGGTGACCCAAAATTTTTAAGCATAGAGTTACTAGAATTTGAAGCTACTATTGCCTCAACAGCTTTAAGTCCATTTAAAGACCAAAAACTAAGACAACGATTGACTACTGAACAAATATCTCAAGAAATGACAAATATTTTTGATAATCTCTATTTATCAGTAGAAGCGTGGGGTCAGCAAGGTGGAAGTACTAATAAAGAAAATTATAGTCCAGAAAGTATTCTTAAAAAAATAGATCATATTACGGAACAACAAATAGCTCTATATAAAAAAACCAATTCTAATAATACTCAGTAAACTAGTTATTTGTTAAACTATAACCATGAAAGATAGAAACGGTAAGACTCTTGGGGTTGCAGAAATATTTTTCAAAATCATTAATCGAATTAAAACAGTTTGTCTAGAATTTTGGTTAATGATTCTTCGTTTTGTTGGTTTTATCCCTCTACATTTCGTCCGCAAATTTTTCTATCTTATCTCTGGCATCAACATGCCTTGGGATTCAACTATTCATATTGGGGCTAATTTTTTTAACCCCAATAATATCACTATTGGCCACGATACCATCATCGGGGATCACTGTTTTATGGATGGCCGCTCACCACTAAAAATTGGTAATCATGTCGGTATTGCTAGTCAGGTTTTAATTTACAATGATGAACATAATATCAATTCAAATGATTACGGCAATTCTTTTGGCCCAGTTGAGATAGGGGATTATGTGTTTATTGGTCCTAGAGCCATAATTTTACCTGGAATCAAAATTGGTAAAGGTGCTGTTGTCGCTGCTGGAGCTGTTGTTACCAAAGATATTCCTGATTTTGAAATTTGGGGTGGAGTCCCAGCCAAAAAAATTTCCGACCGTCAAATTAAAAATCCCGACTATAAACTTGGTCGACCTATGCTCTTTCAATGATCAAAAAAATTCTAATTTCTATCCTTATTATTTTTAATCTTTTTGCCGTTCTTTATTTAATTTCACCTACACCAATTCTTCCTGACTTACCCAACAGTATCAAATCCGATTTACCCGGAGATACTGTTCAAATTCCCAATGTTTCCGCTTACTACACCAACATGACTCGTACCGAAGTCATGAATTTTTATAAAGCTTATTATTCTGGTCCTTTCCGAATCAATTTAAATCATCCTCCAGAAAAAGCCAAAGAAATTATTGTTAATACTATTCAAAGTTATTACTTCGAAGAATTTGTTCTACCTTTTAAAGAATCACTTTATATCAATGGATTTGAATGGGAAAACGATGTTTTTACTAAACCAGAAAATCGCAGCAAAAACAAATTAATTTATCAAGACAAAGAATACAAAGCTAAAATTACTATTCGAAGATTTCCTACGTCTACACCTAAAAGAATCGTTGCTTTTTTTATCACTGAGTCAGGTGTCATTATTACCCTTTTTGTCTTTAAATCTTTTCTCAAGAAAAAATGAAACCTATACTCTCAATTATAATTATTTCCTATAATACGGCAGATATTACCATAGACTGTCTTAATTCTGTTATTAAAGACAAGGGACTTTGCGAAATACCTTTTGAAATTATTATTATCGACAACAATTCTCACGACGATAGTGTAGAAAAAATTATAAAATTTCAAAATTCATTAAAAATTAAAAATTGTAAATTAAAAATTATAAGAAATGATTTTAATGGGGGATTCGGTAAAGCTAATAATCAAGGCATTAAAATTGCCCAGGGAAATTATGTTTTATTATTAAATTCCGACACTATTATTCTTCATTCAGCTATTAGTCAGGCGCTTGATTGGTTATGCTCTCACCCCGAAGCCTCTACTTGTACCGCTCAACTTTTAAATCGTGATAAAACTATTCAAGCCTCTGGTGGGTTTTTCCCCACATTAGCCAATGTAATTACTTGGTCCCTCAGTCTCGATGATTTACCCTTAATTAATAAAATTATTAAACCCCTTCATCCTCATACTCCCACTTTTTATACCAAAGATAGATTTTATCTAACTGATCACCAACAAGACTGGGTTACTGGCGCTTTTTCCCTTAACCGTAAACCATTATTAAATAAAGTCAGTGGTTTTGATGAAAATTATTTTATGTATGGCGAAGAAGTTGAAATGGCATATCGTATTTCTCAATCTACTCCCAACAATCAAGTTTGGTATTTAGTTGGGCCTCAAATCATTCATCTTGGCGGAGCCTCAGCTACTAGTCGACTTGATCCAATACTGAATGAATACAAAGGTATTCTCTCTTTTTTTAAAAAACACCGACCAAAATGGCAATACTCTATTGCCAAATTCATGTTAAAAATTAACGCCTTCACTAGAGGTATTATTCATTTGTCACCGCTTTATTTTCAAGCATGTTCAAAAATATAAAATTCAACATTTTTAGACCCATCATTGCCATTCTGTTGGTATTTATACCTCTTTATCCTAAATTCCCCTTAATTGGTGTTTCCGATACTTATGTTGCCATTCGACTTGATGATATCGTTGTTGCTATTGCCGCATTGATTTGGTTGATCTATCAAATCAAAAATAAATTTCCTATTTTTAAAATTAAAATTACTCGACTGTTTTTGCTCTACTTTTTAGCCATCACTATTAGCTTCATCAACGCTTATCTTGTCTATCAAACCGATCTAACCAACATTTTAATTCTTCATCTATTTCGTCGTTTTGAATATATTTCTTTGTTTTTTATTGGTCTAAACAGTATTAAATCTACCAAAGACTTTCGCTTCCTTTATGCCTTCTTTCTTATTTCTACTGCCTTAGTATCTTTTTTTGGTTATGGACAAAAGTATCTTCATTTCCCGGTAATTTCTACTATGAATTCTGAATTCTCCAAAGGCCAACTACTTCAGATGAATGTTTGGACTAGAATCAGTTCTACTTTTGCTGGACATTATGATTTAGCTGCTTTTATGAGTATTGCTCTGATTATTATTCTTGGTGTCGCTTTAATTAGTAAAAATGTTTTTGTTAAAATTTTAAGTTTTCTTGTTTGGTTACCTTCATACCACATCTTAACTTTAACTGCTTCAAGAGTTTCTATTTTTGCTTTTTTTGGCGGTGCTTGCGTCACTTTATTTTTTCTTAAAAAATATTGGTGGATTCTTCCTGTCACTGGTTTAGTAGTTTTTAGTATTTTTAATTCAGACGATCTTAATCAACGTCTTTTAGCTACTATTCCAGCTCTAAAAAATCAATTTTTTTCTGGACAAACTGCTACCAATATTACCCCTACTCCTACCATTATTACGGCCATTCCTACCACCATTGCTTCAAATAATACTCAACCAGGACAAACCGTCAAACCAACACCAACCGTTGTTCGTCACCAGGCCGAAGAATATCCCACAGTCGATACCGACGTTGGTGTCGCTCGATCAGGTGAAATTAGGTTTAACGTTGAATGGCCCCGGGCCATAAATGCTTGGAAGAAAAATCCCACTGTTGGCAGTGGTCTTGGATCGATTACTCTAGCTACTGACAATGATTATCTCCGATGTTTAGGGGAAAGTGGTTTATTAGGTTTAATTACTTTTGGTTCAATTTTTATTTTCTTTATTTTTAACACTTTTCCAAACCTTTCAATTAAAAAGAAACATAACCATCTCCAACAAATTTCTATAATATTCTTTGGTTGTATGCTAACTATGTTAGCCAACGCTACTTTTATTGATGTTTTTGAATCATCCAAAGTTGCCTATTTATTTTGGATTATGATGGCCTTTTATTACCAATCGTTAACTATTAAATCATCAGATGAAATCAAGTAAACGTAATATTTTAATGATTACTCCCTATCTGCCTCGCCGAGCTCAATCTGGGGGTCAAAATAGTTCTTACTACTCTATCAAATATTTAGCTGATGAAAATAACATTACCCTTATTTGTTTCAGTCGAGACGAAGAAGGTCTAGACGAAATCAAAGCTTTTTGTAAAAAAGTTATTGTGGTTAAAAGAGGTAAAACTTGGGACCTAAAAAAAATTCTTTACACTGGTTTTAGCACTTACCCTTTTTTAGTTACCAACTATATCAGTAAAGATTTAAAAAATACTATTGCCGAAGAACTAAGTCAGGGTCAGTATGACTTAATTCACTGCGAATGTTTTTATTTAATGCCTAATATTCCCAAAACTAACACTCCAATTGTTTTAGTTGACCAAACTATTGAATTTGCTGTTTACCAACACTATATCCAAACCGTTAAGGGTTGGAAAAAATTTATCTATCCTTTCTTGTGGCTCGATGTTATGAAACTTAAATATTGGGAAACCTATTACTGGAAAAATACCAATACCGTTGTCGCTTTTGGCGAAGAAGATCAAAAAATAATTTCTAAAATTACTGGTCGTAATGATATTAAACTTTTTGATAACGGTGTTGATAATAAATATTTTGAATCAAAACCAAAAACCCCAAAAAGTAAATTCCCTTCAATTCTTTTTGGTGTTTCCAATATGAAATGGATGCAAAATCGAGAATCTGTCGAAATGATTATGAAAGATGCTTGGCCAGAAATCAAAAAAACTATCCCAGATTGTAAACTTTTCATCATTGGTCGGTTAGCTCCAGATTATTACGGCCATTATCGCTCTGAAGATGTCATCGTCGAAGAAGCTGATTTCGATGGTCAACCGCACGACCCTATGTATTACTATCAATATTGCTGGGCTTTAGTTGCTCCTATGGGTAGTGGTGGTGGTAGTCGAAATAAATTTCTTGAAGCCATGGCTTGCCGTCTACCAATTATTACTACCCCCGAAGGCATGGGTGGAATTAAAATTGAAAATTTTAAACAATCAATTGTTTGTAACTACAAAGATGTGGGCAAAAACACTATTGACCTCCTCAAAAATGACAAAAAACGAATTGCTATGGGTGATGAGGCTAACAAATTAATCAGTAGTAGATATTCTTATCAAAATAGCGCCAAAGGTCTAAATCAAATTTATCAAAAAATAACTCATGACTAAAAATATCGACCTCTCAATCATTATTTTGAATTATAATTCTGGTGACTATCTCCAAAAATGTCTCAAAAGTATTTCTGAATCAGAATTAGATAATTATCAAATTGAAACCATTATTGTTGATAACTGTTCAACTGACCAAAGCATTTCTCTTTCTCAAGAAATAAAAATACTAAATACTAAATACTTAATACTTAATACTAATAACGGTTTCGCTGCTGGTAATAACCAGGGTTTAAAAATTTCCGAACCTCAAAGTAAATACGTTTTATTCCTCAATCCAGATACCCTTGTTGAAAAAGATACTTTTAGAGCCATGATTGATTTTTTTAAAACCACGCCCGATGCTGACGCCGCCACTTGTTATATAAAATTAGTTAAAACCGGTCAAATGCAACCAGAATGTCATCGTGGTTTTCCCACTCCATGGCGTTCATTTTGTTACTTCACCGGTCTTTACAAACTAGCCCCCAAATCAGCCTTCTTAAACGGTTATTTTCAGGGAAATTTAGATCTTACTAAAGTTCATCCTGTCGAAGCTTGTGTTGGTGCCTTTCTAATGGTCAAAAGAACTGTCGGTGAAAAAATTGGTTGGTGGAATGAAAAATATTTCTTTTATGGCGAAGATTTAGATTTTTGTTATCAACTCAAGCAAAAAGGTTTCAAACTTTATTTCAATCCTAATTGTCAAATTAGCCATTTTCAAGGAATTTCTTCTGGACTCAAAAGTCAAACCCAAAAAATTACTCAAGCTAGTCGCGAAACCAAAATTCGTGTGGCTCAAGCCAGTACCAATGCTATGAAAATCTTTTATCAAGAAAATTTATTAAAAAATTATTCGCCAATTACCCGTCAAATAGTCTTATTCGGTATTAAATTATTAGAATTTAAACGTCTTTTCAAGGCTAAATATTTATGAAACACATCGTTATTGATGCCAGACTTTATGGCCCAAAACATACCGGTATCGGCCGCTACACTAAAAATCTTTTACTCGCTTTAACCCAACAACCAAATTTTAAAAAATATCACTTTACCTTAATTATTTATCGTGAATTAGAAACTGAAGTTAAAAAAGATCTTGGCGATAATTTTGATTACGTCACTACTTCTATTCGTCATTATTCAATCAATGAACAATTGTTTTTGCCCTTTATTATTTATAAACTTAAACCTGATTTAGTTCACTTCACTCATTTCAACAAACCTCTGTTTTATTTTGGTAAATCAATTGTCACTATTCATGATCTTATCAAACACTTTTTCAAAGGTCGTCTTAATACCACCAAAAGTGCCACCATCTATTGGATTAAACATTTTTTTTACATGATATTAACCGATATCACTATTAAAACTAATACTCTTATAGTTCCTAGTGAATTTTGGCGTGATTATATTATTAAAAACTTTCATGTCTCACCCAATAAAATTACCACTACCCACGAAGCCGTCGATCCCGGGTTTTTAGACAAAATAGATAATCTTAATCAGGAAGTACCTTTATCAAAACCACAAAATTACATTATCTACACCGGCAATTTATATCCTCATAAAAACGTTGAAATTATTATTGAAGCTCTTAAAGCTCTTCCAGATGTTAATCTTAAAATTATCTGTGCCAGAAACTTTTTTACTCAAAGGGTCGAAGAATTATCTAAAAAATTAAAAGTCCACAAACAAATTGAATTTTTAGGTTATATTCCAGATTCAGAATTTAAAAAAATCTATTCACAGGCTATCACCTTAGTTCATCCATCACTAATGGAAGGATTCAGTTTAACCGGACTTGAAGCTATGGCACTAGGTTGTCCAGTTATATCTTCAAACGCTAGTTGTTTACCAGAAATATATCAGGATTCAGTGTTATATTTCGATCCTCACGACGCTCAAGATCTCACTAAACAAATCAAAAAACTTCAAGAATCTGATGAACTGCGTCAACAATTAATCCAATTAGGTTTTAAACAAATTAAAAAATATTCTTGGGACAAAACAGCTAAAGAAACATTCTCTGTCTATCAACAAACTCTTAATTAGAAATTAGAAATTAAAATTGGATACTAAAGATTTAAAAATTGCCATATTTTACGATTGGTTAAACCAATGGGGTGGTGCTGAAAAAGTCCTTTTAGATATTTTAAAAATATTTCCCCAGGCATCAATTTTCACTTTGGTTTACGATTCAAAAAAAACCGATTGGTTACCAAAAGATATCCAAATAACTCCCTCACTTATCAATAAGTTACCTTTATCTCAAAAAAATTCTATCTTTTACACACCATTTTATTCCCTTGCTTTAGAACAATTCGATTTTTCTCAATACGACATTGTTATTTCTACCACCTCTACTATCGGCCACTGCCTTTTAACTCTACCTAAAACTTTATTCGTTTGCTATTTACACAATATTAACCGTTATCTTTATCAAACACCACCTCAATACAAACTGATTTCTCCCTTATTAAAAAACCATCAAAAAACAGATTTTATATACGGTCAAAGACCTGATTATCTTTTATGTAACTCTTCCACTGTCCAAAAAAGAATTGAATTAGCTTACCATCGATCCGCCGAAATCGTCTATCCGGGCATAGACAATACTACCTTTATTCCAAGCAAAAATAATGATGGCCAAGAACCATATTTTTTGATTGTCTCTCGTCTCGTTTGGCACAAAAGAATTGATTTAGCTATCAAAGCCTGCCAACAACTCAACCAAAAGCTAATTATTGTCGGAGAGGGGAGAGATAAAAACAAATTAATTCAAATCAAAAATCAAAACTCTAAATCAAAAATATTTTTTTATGGCCATGTTTCCACTAAAAAACTCATCTTCCTTTATCAAAATTGTCAAGCTTTAATCTGTCCCCAAGAAGAAGATTTTGGATTAACTCCACTTGAAGCTCAAGCTTGTGGCAAACCAGTTATTGCCTACAAACAAGGTGGTATTACTGAAACAGTTATTAACTGTAAAACTGGAATTTTCTTTGACGATCAAACCGTTGAATCACTTTCAATTGCCATCGAAAAATTTCAGCAAATGAAATTTTTACCATCAGACTGCGTTAACAACGCCGATAGATTTTCTAACAAGAATTTCATGTTACACTTTAAGCAAACCATTGATAAATTATGGCAACAACATCAAACCACTTTATCGTAATCCTCTGTGGCGGTACTGGCCCCAGACTTTGGCCATTATCACGAGCCAATCAACCAAAACAGTTTCTTCAAATACTTAGTACTAAAACTTTATTAGAACAAACTCTTTACCGAGCCAAAAAAATTGTTCCTTCAAAAAACATCTTCATTGTTTCCAACCAACGTTATCAAGATAAAATTGAAAAACTTCTACAAAAACAAATTCCTCAAACTAATTTCATTTACGAACCAGGTAAAAAGAACACTGCTACTGCCATCCTTTTAGCTATTAGTCATATTCAATCAATCAGCCCAAACGCTGTTATTACTACTACACCTTCAGACCATTTTATTCCCAAAATTATCCCTTTCAAAAAAACTATTCTTAAAGCTGCCGCCTTAGCTTGCGGTCATCATCAAATTTTAACTATTGGCATCAAACCAACATTTCCTAACACCTCCTACGGATATATCGTTCCTCAAATCAAAAATGAAAACTTTTCTCATGTTAATTTATTTATCGAAAAACCCGATAAAGACACTGCTCAAAACTTAATTAAGAAAGGTGCTTTTTGGAATTCCGGTATCTACACTTTTACTATTACCGACATACTTTCCGAGTTTGAAAAACTTCAACCAGAATATTTTTCTCTCTACCAACAATTGTTAACAGCCATCTCTACTCCAAAAAAACTTATTTCCATCTATAAAAAATCACCTGAATTGCCCATAGACAGAGCCATATCAGAAAAAAGCGATAAAATGTCTGTTATACCGGCAAAATTTGATTGGAGTGATGTTGGTGAATGGCGAGCTATCAAATCTCGATCACTTCAAGATAAAGATGGTCATAGTATCGTTAATCAACAAACCGAATATCTCTCTTATGATTCAAAAAATTGTTTGGTTAGCAGTAACAAAGGTAAGTTAATTAGTTTAGTCGGTGTTGATAATTTAGCTGTCATTGATACTCCCGATGGATTACTTATTTGTTCCCTTGAGCAAAGCCAACATGTTAGAGATTTGGTTACCATAATGGTTAAAAACAAAAAATATAAAAATTATTTTCTTCAAAAATAATGTCTAAAAAATTTATTTTCAATATTTTTAAGAGAGCCCTAGATATCTTTAGTTCCATTTTTTTGATGATTTTGTTTTCTCCCATCCTTTTAATTACTGCCATAGTTATTAAGCTAACATCACCTGGCCCAGTTTTTTTTAAACAAAAAAGAGTTACTAAAAATGACAAAGAATTCTGGATGTATAAATTTCGTTCCATGTACACTGGTGATAATGATAAACGACTTCGAGAAAATTACCCAGAATTATGGAAAAAATACAAAGATGCTGGCTGGAAATTACCCATGTCCGAAGATCCCCGTATTACTCCAATTGGTAAAATAATTAGAGCCACGTCAATCGACGAATTTCCACAACTTTTTAACATTCTCAAAGGAGAAATGAGTTTAGTTGGGCCAAGAGCCTACCGAGAAGAAGAACTTCAAGAATATGAAAAAAAATATCCTCAAACCAAAAAATATATTGACGAGATTCGTTCAGTTAAACCAGGTTTAACCGGTCTTTGGCAAACATCTGGTCGAAATGAACTTAATTTCGAACAAAGAGCTAAACTCGATTCAAAATACATTCGCAATCAATCAGTTTGGCAGGAGATAAAAATCATTCTTAAAACACCTACTTCCATGATTTCTCGCTGGTAATTTCTCCCAATATTGTTTACACTATTTCTATGGATTTAATCACCTCTGCTGCCAATACCAAACTTGGTAAAAAAATTAAGAAAAAATCAAAAAAACTCCCAAAAATTCTATCAATAATTTTGGCAGTTATCATTATAGTCGCCGTTCTTTTTTTCCTTTTTGTCTATTTACCTGCCAAAGAGCTCAAAAATCAATTAGAATCAACCAAAACAGAAATTACCACTCTGAAACAAAACATTAATGATAAAGACCTAGACCAAATCAAAATTAGGTTAGCCAATCTTAAAAACCAAACCAGTTTAATTGAATCCACTTATAATAAATTAAAACTTGTCGGTTTATTGCCAGTTATCAATGGTTATTACCAAGACGGCCAACAAGCTTTAAGTATCGCCAAAAACGGAATTGAAACCGGTGAAATCTTAATTAAAGCCATTGAACCATATTCCGACTTTTTAGGTATCAAAGGTGGAGCCACTAGCAGTCAAGAAACTACAGAAGATAGAATTGCTTTTCTTACTCAATCAATCGAAGGACTAACTCCTTATCTCGACACTATTGAAACCAAAATGGCCGATATTAATACCTCTCTCGGTAAAATTAACGCTTCTAGATATCCCGAAGAACTTAAGGGTTATCAAATCAAATCAAATATTCTTAAAGCTCAAGATTTAGTCTCTCAAGCCTACACTTTAGTTAAAGACGGTAAACCATTATTAGCTAAAACATCTTGGCTTTTAGGTAAAGATGCTCCTCGTAAATATCTCATGATCTTCCAAAACGATGGAGAACTTCGCCCTAGTGGTGGTTTTTGGACTGCTTATAGTACTTTATCTATCAGCAACGGAAAAGTTTCCCCAGGAACAGCTAGTAACATCTACGATCTTGACGACAAAATTAATAGTAAAACTCCAGCACCAAGATTAATTTCTACCTACCATATCAATGTTCCATATCTTTATTTACGTGATAGTAATCTTTCTCCAGATTTTCCCACAGACGCAAAAATTTTCTTAGACCAATATACTAAAGTCATGGGTAGTAAAGACAAATTTGACGCTGTCGTCGCTATCGACACTCAATTATTAGTCGATATGGTTTCTGTTTTAGGTAAACTTGATACTCGTGTTGGCTCTTTTACCACCCAAGCAGACAAAAGATGTGACGGCTGTCCTCAAATTATTTACGAGATGCAATGGATGTCTGGTAGACCAAGAAATTATATTGATCCAAAACGAAAAGATTTTATGAATCCATTAATGTCGGCCCTGTTAGCCAATGTCATGGGATCAGAAAAATCTAAAATGGGATCTCTTATGGAAGCCTTTTTTAAAGATATTAATCAAAAACACGTCATGGTTTATTTCCCTGACGAAAAAATGCAAGACATTGGTAATATGGCTAACATTACAGGGAAAATATTCGATACTGACAAATCAATTGATTATCTGCATCTTAATGATGCTAATTTCGCCAGTGCCAAAAGTAATATTTTTATTACTCAAAAAATTAATCACGAAATCACTATCAAAAATGGTATCGCCACCCATAAAATCTCTGTTACCTACACTAACCCAGC